>CALDIF010000064.1 GCA_937901905.1 uncultured Porphyromonadaceae bacterium
AGCCCATGGTATATCACGTCTATCTCTCGTCAATGCGCGTAAATCTGTAATTCGTTTAATTCGTTAAATTCGTAGTTTTTTATAAGTTCGACTTGATAGATAACAAACACCCCACGGGCATGATGCCGTGGGGTGTGTTGCGATTGTCGCACTTGAGTGCGACGTGATGCGGCATTAGGCTTGCTTTGCTTTCTCAACAATAGCCTTGAATGCAGCGGGGTTGTTCATAGCGAGGTCGGCGAGCACCTTGCGGTTGATCTCAATACCTGCCTTGTGAATTAAACCCATCAACTTGCTGTAACTCAAGTCCTCGAGGCGCGCTGCAGCGTTGATACGCTGGATCCACAGTGCGCGGAAGTTGCGCTTCTTCTTCTTGCGGTCGGCGTAAGCGTAGGTGAGACCTTTCTCCCAAGTGTTCTTGGCAACGGTCCAAACGTTCTTGCGGGCGCCATAGTAGCCGCGTGTAAGTTTCAGAATTTTCTTACGTTTTGCTCGTGAAGCAACGTGATTTACTGATCTTGGCATCTTTAAAAAGATTGTTGTGAACGACAGCGGCGGCGCGTTTGCCGCGCTTGGTTGCTGTACATTCGGTTAATAAATGATGTTAAAAGTTGATAAGATAAAGTGTAGTCAACAGGCTACGTCAAGGTCATTTCTTGACCAACAACAAGCGAACGCTGTTCACGTTGTGCTCGTTGAGGATCGAAGCATGGCGCAGGTTGCGCTTTTGCTTCTTGGTCTTCTTCGTCAAGATGTGACTCTTGTAAGCGTGACGACGCTTAATCTTCCCTGTTCCGGTAAAGGTGAACCTTTTTTTGGCACCGGAATTAGTTTTAACTTTCGGCATTGTTTGTAGTTTGTTTTTAAAAATGTTATTAATAAATCGGGGAGCAGGCACTTACCAAGCCTGATGCCCTCGTTTTTGTCTTGTGGACTGTAACTCGTGTCATCGGGTTGCAGTTGATATTTTCACTGCTTGTTATCGTCGTCGGAGACCTCTTTTTTCTTGCCACTGCCGGGCTTCTTGGGTGAGAGAATGATGGTCATTCGCTTACCCTCAAGTACCGGCATCTGATCCAGTCGTCCGAGGTCTTCGAGGTCGTTGGCAAAACGCAGCAGGAGTACCTCGCCTTGTTCCTTGAAGAGGATAGAGCGACCCTTGAAGAACACGTAAGCCTTCACCTTGGCACCCTCTTGCAAAAAACCTTGAGCGTGCTTGAGTTTGAAGTTGTAGTCGTGGTCGTCGGTTTGCGGGCCGAAGCGTATTTCCTTCACCACAACCTTGGCAGCCTTGGCCTTCTGCTCCTTTTGTCGCTTGCGCTGTTGGAACAAGAACTTCTGGTAGTCCATGATTTTGCACACGGGCGGATCGGCTTGCGGTGCAATCTCGATCAAGTCAAGTTCTTGTTGTCCGGCAATGCGCAAGGCTTCGGCAATAGGGTAGATGCCGGACTCCACGTTGTCGCCGACCAGACGCACTTGAGCGGCGCGTATCTGGTCGTTGATAGCGTGATCGTCCTTGTCCTTCTTGCCTGCACCGTGGCGACGGTCACCTTGTTGTGGGCGCGGACCGGAGGGTGTCGACGGACGGCGCGGACCGGTCCAATGAGGTTTTTTCTCCATCTGCGATAATGTTAAAATTTAGTCATAGCAGCGACTTCGCTGTTAATCCGACCTGCAAAGGTAGTAATTTTTTCGGAACCTTGGTCACCTTCACCCTGTTTTCTTACCGAAACTTCGCAATTTTCTTGCTCTTTCTCACCGACAATGAGCATATAGGGTATACGCTTGAGTTCACTTTCGCGTATTTTCTTGCCTATTTTCTCGTTGCGGTCGTCGACGATGGTTCGCACATCAAGGTCGTTCAGCTCGTTGGCGACGCGATGCGCGTAGTCGTTAAACTTCTCGCTGATGGGGAGCACGATAGCCTGGTCGGGCACGAGCCACAACGGCAACTTGCCTGCAGTGTGCTCGAGCAGTACGGCGATGAAACGTTCCAGCGAACCGAAGGGCGCGCGGTGTATCATCACGGGGCGGTGCTTGAGGTTGTCGGCACCGGTGTACTCGAGGTCGAAGCGCTCGGGCAAGTTGTAGTCAACTTGTATGGTGCCTAACTGCCAACGACGACCGAGGGCGTCCTTGACCATGAAGTCCAACTTGGGACCGTAGAATGCAGCCTCGCCTTGGACTTGTTTTGCCACAAGTCCCTTTTCCTCGCAGGCTTCGATGATGGCGCGCTCCGCTTTTTCCCAATTCTCGTCCGAACCGACATACTTGTTCGGGTTGTTGGGGTCGCGCAACGAGATTTGTGCCTCATATTCGAAGCCGAACACTTTGAAGATATAAGCGATGATGTCCATCACGCCGAGGAACTCCTGCTTGAGTTGGTCGGGCGTACAGAACAGGTGAGCATCGTCTTGACAGAAGCAGCGCACGCGTGTCAATCCGTGCAACTCGCCACTCTGCTCATAGCGGTAGACAGTACCGAACTCGGCGAAACGCAACGGCAGGTCACGATAACTGCGTGGTGACGTGCGATATATCTCGCAGTGGTGGGGGCAGTTCATCGGTTTGAGCAAGTATTCCTCGTCCTCCTCGGGAGTGTGAATGGGTTGGAACGAGTCCTTGCCGTATTTAGCATAGTGACCGCTGGTGACGTAGAGCAACTTGTTGCCGATGTGTGGGGTGACGACTTGCATATAGCCGTACTTGCGCTGTATCTTGGCAAGGAAGTCCTGTAGACGGTTGCGCAATGCGGCTCCCTTGGGTAACCATAAAGGCAGACCGGCACCCACGTTGGGCGAGAAGGCGAATAACTCCATCTCCTTGCCTATCTTGCGGTGGTCGCGCTTCTTGGCTTCCTCGAGCAACGTGAGATACTCGTCAAGCATTTTCTTCTTGGGGAAGGTGATGCCGTAGACGCGCACCATTTGCTTGCGCGTCTCGTCACCGCGCCAGTAGGCACCGGCGAGCGACAATATCTTGATTGCCTTGATGGCTCCCGTTGAGGGTATGTGAGGGCCGCGACACAGGTCGGTGAACGCACCTTGAGTGTAGGTCGTGATGTGTCCGTCTTCGAGGTCGGCTATCAGTTCGCACTTGTAGTGCTGACCGTCGCCACCGAAGAAATCCATCGCACCTTGTTTGCTGATGTCGCGACGCACGACCGGTTCGTCCTTGGCTGCCAATTCAGCCATTTTCTTCTCGATCTTGGGAAAGTCGGCACTTGTGATGGTGTGTTCACCCGGGTCGATGTCGTAGTAGAAACCGTTTTCGATCGCGGGACCGATGCCGAATTGGACACCCGGATACAACTCTTGCAATGCCTCGGCGAGTAGGTGAGCCGACGTGTGCCAAAAGGCATGCTTACCCTCGGCGTCGTCCCACTTGTACAAGCAAATCTCGCCATTGGTGTCAATGGGGCGCGAGATGTCCCATGACTCGCCGTTGAACGATGCGGCGAGGACGACGCGCGCCAACCCCTCACTGATGCTGCGTGCAATATCAAGAGGGGTCACTCCACCCTCGTATTGCCTCACGCTGCCATCAGGAAATTTAATGTCTATCATTAACGAAATTTTATGGTTTTACATTAAGCAGTGCCATACAACAGCACTACCGTGTCAATTCAAACTGCGAAGTTACGAAAAGTTTTTCGGTTTTAGGGTCTTGTCGTGTGTTTTTTGCAATAAAAAAGAGTATATGCAAAAAAACTCAAAGTTTGTCCGAGGCATCACTGTAGATTGCGGTGAAACCAATACCTCTCACCGCACCGTCATTTCACATCGACCCGCATCACCCGAAGCGATGTTCACCCTGTGGAACAGTTAATTGCCATGTTGGAATTGTAATAACGTGAATCGTCGGTGACCTCCTGTCCTATAAACGGGGGCAACACCACCTCGGTATCCTCGTCCGGTAACTCAACCTCGGCCACTGTCAACCCCTCGTGTCGGTCAAGAAAGCGGTCGACCTCCCATGTCAATCCCTCCCACGGCACGACGTGTCGCACCTTGTGTATCACAAGAGAGCACATGTCATAAATCAACACGGCATCGTCATAAGGTATTTCGTACTCGAATTCGGCGCGTATCTCACCGTTGTTCATGCCCTTGACGGTTAAATAACCGCGGTGGTCATCGCCACATTGCCACAATCTCACGCGCACCGTGTGGCGTGGTTCGACCGACAGATAACCTTGACGAATTTCTATTATCCTTGTTGCTAAGCGAGCGTATGAGTCGTCTCGTACGAGAAATTTGCGTTCAATTTCCAGTCCCATCGCGCAACTCAAGTTTCACCACGTTTTCCACGTGGTGGGTGTGTGGGAACATATCAACAGGCTGTACCTCGGTAACGCGGTACTTGGCATCAAGCAAGGCGATGTCGCGTGCTTGGGTGGCGGGGTTGCAGCTTACGTACACCACAACGCGCGGAGCCGATGCTAACACGACGTTAACCACATCGGGGTGCATGCCGGCTCGTGGAGGATCAATAATCATCACATCGGGCGTTCCATGCCGGGCAATGAACTCGCGAGTGAGGACATCTTTCATGTCGCCGGCGATGAAGGTCGTGTTGGAAATGTTGTTAACTCGGGAATTGAGTTTCGCGTCTTCTATCGCTTCGGGTACATACTCGATGCCTATCACATGGCGGCAGTCGCGAGCCACGAAGTTGGCTATCGTTCCGGTGCCGGTGTAGAGGTCGTACACCAATTCCTTCCCGTTGAGGGCTGCCATGCGTCGTGCGACCTTGTACAGTTCGCGCGCTTGAGCCGAATTGGTTTGGTAGAACGACTTCGGTCCGACCCTAAAGTGCAGTCCCTCCATTTCCTCCTCAATGTATTCGCGTCCGCTGTATGGCACGACCGTTTGGTCTCCGAGGCTGTCGTTGACCTTGAGGTTGACAACATACATCAGACTCGTCACCATGGGGAATCGGTCGTGCAGGGCACTCATCACATCGTTGATAGCCGCACGATTATCTTCACCGAACACCACGACCACCATCACCTCGCCTGTCGATGCGGTGCGTATCATGACGGTGCGCATCAATCCCACATTGGCTCGAATATCGTAGAATGAGTATCCGCGTTCAACAGCCAAAGACCGCAAGAACAAACGGATTTCATCGCCGAGCGGTGATTGCAGATGACAATGCTTGATGTCAAGCACTTTGTCAAATCCACCCGGAATGTGAAACCCGAGTGCATTACGGTCGTCAATCTCCTCGCCACTGAGCAACTGTTCTCGTGTGAGCCAACTCTTACACGAGAAGGTGTATTCCATTTTGTTACGGTAGTAGAGTGTAGATGCCGACCCGATAATGGGATTTATCTCGGGCAGTTCCACCTTGGCTATGCGTTGCAAGGCATCGACAACCTGTGCGCGTTTGTACTGTAACTGGCTCTCGTAGGGCAGGTGTTGCCACTTGCAACCACCGCATACACCGAAGTGTTCACAAATCGGTTTCACGCGCAGCGCGCTCGGACTGATGAGTCGGGCAATTTGTCCCTCACAATAACTGTGTTTCTTACGCAGTATCTGCACGTCGGCAATGTCGCCCGGAGCTCCGTAGGGTATAAACACAACGAGATCGTTCCATCTGCCGAGGCTCATGCCCTCGGCAGCAACGGCAGTGATTTCGAAGTTCTCAATTAAAGGCAGCGGTTTCTTTTTTCTCATTTCTCAATCTAACTTCAGCACGGCGAGGAAAGCCTTTTGTGGCACCTGTACCGTACCGATTTGTTTCATGCGTTTCTTACCGGCCTTTTGTTTCTCGAGCAACTTGCGCTTGCGACTCACGTCACCACCGTAACACTTGGCGGTCACGTCCTTGCGTACCTGCTTGATTGTTTCGCGAGCGATAATCTTGGCACCGATTGCGGCTTGAACGGCGATGTCGTACTGTTGGCGCGGAATAAGTTCCTTGAGTTTCTCGCACATGCGGCGACCCAAGGTGACGGCATTGTCCACGTGAGTGAGTGCGCTGAGTGCGTCAACGGGTTGACCGTTGAGCAATATATCCAACTTAACCAACCTCGACTCGCGGAAGCCGTTGATATAGTAATCGAACGAGGCGTAACCCTTGCTGATACTTTTGAGTTTGTCGTAAAAGTCAATCACGATTTCGCCGAGCGGAATATCGAAGGTCAACTCCATGCGGTTGCCGCTGATGTATTCCTGCTTGACCAGTTCACCACGTTTGCCGAGGCAAAGGGTAATAATGGGTCCCATGAAATCGCTTTGAGTGATAATAGACGCGCGAATATAGGGTTCTTCTATTTTTTCAATCAATGTGACATCGGGTAAGCCCGCGGGGTTGTGCACCTCGGTCATGCCTCCCTTCTTGTCATATACCTTATAGGACACGTTAGGCACGGTGGTGATAACTTCCATGTTGAACTCGCGGCTGAGTCGTTCCTGAACAATTTCCATGTGCAATAATCCGAGGAAACCGCAGCGGAAGCCGAACCCCAATGCGACTGATGACTCGGGCGTGAACGTGAGCGCGGCATCATTGAGTTGCAGTTTTTCCAACGAGGCGCGCAAGTTCTCAAACTCTTCGGGCTCGATTGGGTACACACCGGCAAACACCATAGGCTTCACCTCTTGGAACCCTTCAATTGCAGCATCACATTCCCGCTCAACGTGGGTGATAGTGTCACCTACACGCACTTCAACAGAGTTCTTGATACCGCTGATGATGTATCCCACATTGCCGGCTTGCAGGCTGTCGCGAGGCGACAACTGCAACTTTAACACACCCATCTCGTCGACATTATATTGCTTGCCTGTGTTGACAAACTTGACAAAGTCATTCTTGTGTATCGTGCCGTTAATAATCTTGAAGTAAACGATAATGCCACGGAAAGGATTGAAGACCGAGTCGAAGATCAATGCTTGCAATGGAGCGTCGACCGAACCCGATGGAGCCGGAATGCGCTCGACAATAGCGTCAAGTATTTCTTCGACACCTACACCGGTGCGAGCACTGGCTCTGATAATGTCACCGGGGTCGCAGCCCAGCAGTTCGACTATCTCGTCTTCCACCTCATCGGGGTGGGCACTCTCCATATCAATTTTATTGATCACGGGTATGATTTCAAGGCCGTTATCAATCGCCATGTACAAGTTGCTTATCGTTTGGGCTTGTACACCCTGCGACGCGTCCACCACAAGCAGCGCGCCCTCGCAGGCGGCTATTGAGCGCGACACCTCGTAACTGAAGTCAACGTGTCCCGGGGTGTCAATCAGGTTGAGAGTGTATTTCTCTCCCTTGTGGGTATACTCCATTTGAATGGCGTGGCTCTTGATCGTGATGCCACGCTCACGCTCGAGATCCATGTCATCAAGCACTTGTGCTTGCATGTCCTTGCCGGCTATGGTGTCGGTAAATTCCAACAATCGGTCGGCGAGAGTGCTTTTGCCGTGGTCAATGTGTGCCACGATGCAGAAGTTGCGTATCGTTTTCATCAATAATATTTCAAGATTTCAATGCAAAGATAACGTTTTTTCATCGAATAATGATTAACTTTGTGATTAATTTAGGTCTTTGAGGTAAAAACAGAACGTACAAATCAATTGATGACAATGAACGAAACATTCAAAATGATACTGCGCATCGCACTGTTGTTGTGCGTTGTGCAGACGATTAAAGGTGAGGAAATTGCAATTGACTCGTCGTTGCGTTACTCCACGCTTGACAACGGTTTCACCTACTATGTGCGCCACAATGCGGTTCCCAAGGGGCGTGCCGACATATACTTGATTTTGAAAGTCGGATCAACCGTTGAGCGTGAGGACGAGAGCGGTTATGCTCACTTGTTGGAGCACTTGTTGTTTGAAGGGACTGAGCATTTCCCCGAATATAGCATCGAACGTTTCGCGATGACTCACGGTGCTTCGTTATTGCCCGATGTTAATGCAAACACCACTCACAACTACACGACCATCACGTTCGACAAGATTGACACATCCAATGCTGCCGTTGTCGACACCGTGTTGATGATGTTGTGTGACATGGTCACCAATGCCACTTTGGACGATGAGTCTCTTGAAAAGCAGCGACTCATCGTGGTAGAGGAGTGGCGCAAGGGACAAAGTGTTGACGAGCGCAATACGCAACATGTACTTGAACAACTGTTACCCGGAACCGTCTATGCCACTCGCTTACCGATAGGCAATATGGACGTAGTGACCGCTGCAACTCGTGGAAAACTGATGAACTTTTATCATCGGTGGTATCGCCCCGAGTTAATGTCGCTTGTTGCCGTGGGTGACTTTGATGCCGATTGTGTTGAAGAGCGCGTGAAAGCCGTGTTCGGAGACATACCCAACCGCGACACCACACCTCGCGTGTTTCCCAAAGTCGAGGATCATGACGGAGTGAGGCTTGTCACGAACATTGATAAAGAGAACGTGGCATCGCAGTTTCAGTTGTCGTTTGTCTACGATGACATGCCGTTTGAAAGTCGCAACACAGTCGACTATGCTCGCGAGGTGAATTGTCGCATGTTGCTGTCGTTGTTGTTGCAACAGCGCATACAGCAACGTTGTTTGGATCCGTTGTCGGCTATTGACAGCGGAACTGTTGACGACAGTAATATGTTCTCGGGTATGGTGGTTGACAAGCGTAGTGTGAGTTTTGACTGTATGCCGCGAGCCGATGTCAACAGCAGTTTTCTCGACTTGATGCAGACCCTCGCGGCACTGCGCGAGCACGGTTTCTCGCCCGGCGAGGTAGAGGCGGCAAAACGATTGGCAACGTCTTTCTACGACAATGCCGCTCGAGAAGCCGACAAGTTGGAAACCGCTTCGTTTGTCGATGAGTATAGCCGCCATATCAAGGAGGGCGGTTACATACCCGGTATAGAGCGTGAACGCGAGTTGTGTACGTCGCTAATCAGCGAGATTACGGCTGACGACCTCAATGAATTGTTGCGCCGGCACATCACTGCCGATAACGTGAATGTGATATATTTGGGTGTGGACAGCATGCAAGTGCCGTCGGCAGGTCGGTTGGCACAGATGTGGAAAGAGGCGTTGACAGCACACTACGATGTTGTCGATGACGATGTGGACTACGAGGCTCCGCTCGTCCCTCACCCAATCCGGGCCGGCAGTGTGGTACAAAGGGTGTTTGACAAGGTTACGGGCACGACTCGAATTACATTGAATAACGGTGCTACTGTCCTGCTCAAGTCAACCGACTTCAAAAACGATGAGGTGTTCTTAGGAGCCACAGCACGTGGCGGAGTGCATGCCGTTGACCTCGGACATTCCACGGCTGCGCGCTATTGTGACATGTTTACAAACACAATGCGTTGCGGTGATTATTCGCAACAACAATTATCCAAGCGTATAGCATCTGAACTATGTTCGATAGACTTCCTCATTGAAGAGAACTCCCACGGTCTTATAGGGCAAGGACGCACCTCATCGCTCAAAACATTGATGGAACTGTGTCACTTGTACTTTGACGATGTGAGTCCTGACACTGTTGTGTTCAACGCGAGTAGACAAGGTTGTGCCACCCTGGTGAAAGACGCGCCGCGGAAAGCCGAGAATGCATTGGCGAAAGTGATGTCGTGCATGATGTGTCCCGATGAGAACTATGGCGCGGTATTTTCGGCGGACAGTATCAATGCATTGACAGTAACGCAATGCTACGATGTTTACAAGCAATTGACGAGTAATGCAGCCGACTTTGTTTTCGTTATAGTCGGTAACTTTGATACCGATGAGGCAATTGATATGGCTTGCCGATACATCGGCTCCTTGTCGGGTGAACCGGGGCATGAGATTGAAGCGCGGCGCACTCATTTAACCGACGGTGTCGCTCAACAACCGGTTGTCGTTGACACATCATCGGCGCGCTCGTCAATATTGATGACGGTAGCGGGCGAGTTGCATTACAGTGCTCGCAACGAATTGATGCTAAAGATTTTCAGTAACATCATCGGTCAATACTTAAACATGGAATTGCGTGAAAATTATCGCTTGACCTACAGTGTAGATGTTGACGCTACGTTAGACAAAATACCGGGTCACATGTTAATGGAAATCGGCTTTGATGTGGCACCCGACAATAGAGATGCCGCTCAACGGGTAGTGCTTGATGTTCTCAACAATTTTTATGTCGATCAAAGTGTTTTCGACGAAACCATGTCGACCTTGCGTGCAGTGCACGACATCGAAGTCAAGACCAACGCATATTGGGTGCGGGAACTTTTGCGCGAGGGAGAGGGCATAGACTCGCTCACCGGAGTTGATGATTTATACGACAGTGTCACTGTCGACGAGTTTGATCAATGGTATCGGCAGCAGCCATTTTCCTCATTTCTTGTTGCCTACACTATCGCCGCCGCTGAAAAATAACACAAGTCAAGTTTTCGACAAGTCTGTCTGAACCACACTATTCGGCATTGTTAGTATTGTATGTTATACGGCATTGTTGACTGCAATAACTTTTTCGTGTCGTGCGAGCGAGTGTTTAATCCCTCACTTGAACGGCGACCCGTTGTCGTGCTGAGTAATAACGACGGCTGTGTTATTGCGCGCAGTAACGAGGCAAAACGACTCGGCATTCCCATGGGGTGTCCCGCTTTCCAAATACGCGACTACACCGACCCTAACGGTGTGATAATGTTATCGGCACGCCACATTGTTTACAGTGACCTTTCTCATCGCATCATGCACATCGTGGGCAGCTTGGTCGAGGGCGTGGAGGTGTATTCGGTTGACGAGGCATTTTTTCGTTTGCCGGACGATGACATAGACAGGTGTCACGCCATGATGGCAGACATGGTGCGTCGCATACGTCGTGATGTGGGTGTGCCGGTGAGTGTGGGCATTGCACCAACGCGCACCCTGTGTAAGATTGCCGTTGATGTGGCTAAAAAGCATCCTGCCATCAAGGACGGTGTTTATTGGATAGTGCGCCCCGATGCGATAGATATAATGCTGCGCCGTACTCCTATCGATGACGTGTGGGGGGTGGGGCGACGATTGGCTCCACAACTTGAGTCGCGTGGCATTCGCACTGCCCGCGACCTCGCTTCACTGCCTCCTGACGTTGTGCGTCGCAATTACAACGTCACCCTCGAGCGTACTGCAAGAGAGTTAAACGGAGAAGATTGCTTGCGCGTCAGTGCCATCACGATGTCGCGACAATCGATCATGAACTCTCGCACGTTTGCCACCGTGCTTGTCGACCGTCGTGAGATTGCAGATGCTGTGGTAAATTTCGCCGAGCGTTGTGCCAAGCACCTGCGTGACGAGCACTCTGTCGCCGCCACGGTCATGGTACACCTGCGCGGTGACTACTTCCGCAAGGACTTGCCATACTATTCCAACTCATGTAGCGTGAGGTTAGCGACACCATCGGCTTCCACAACAACAATAGTGCATTATGCCATGATCGCTTTCGGTAACATTTTTCGTTACGGTTACAACTATCGCAAGGCGGGCGTGCTCGTTACCGACCTTGCTCCCGACACAGGCGTGCAATTGAGCGTGTTCGATACCACCGACCACGGCAAGCAGCGACAACTGATGCAAGCCATTGACAATATTAACAGCACGTTTGGCGACCACCTTGTTCAACTTGTTCCGCAAGCCTCGCCCGATGCCAAGTGGCGTCCCAAGCAAGAACACCGTGCGCCGACGGGCAAGACGTTGCGTTTCTACACTGCCATGCCGTGAGCATTTGTGTCACCTAACCGTCTAAATGTTCTCAACGATTCATTCTTTTCAACACGTTATAACTGGGTAAGATGCCCAACTCGCCGGCTTTGCTCAAGTCGGTCATTCCTTGTGACTTGTTACCGAGGCGCAGATAAGTGATACCGCGGTTGTAATAGGCTTCGCCAAGGTCAGGCTTGATGTCAATGGCGTGACTGTAGCAACTTATCGCTTCGGTGAGTTCACCGCGTTGTCCGCATATAATGCCACGGTTGAAATAGGCATACACGTTAGTAGGTGAAAGTGACAATGTCTTGTCAAGGTCGGCAAGAATAGTCTCGTAGTCTCCCGCATCTTCTCGAGCGGCAAGGGCGGCAGCCGCGCCCTTGTCGGCGGAGTCTTCGTTGCTGTCGAGCGAGGCGTGGCGCATATCAATCACCAGTGTGCGTGCCGATGCCCGTAACATGTATGCCAATGATAAATTGGGATTTTTCGCCACAGTGCGGTCACAGTCGGCAATAGCCTGTTCGGGATTTTTCACTAACAGATAATCGATAGCACGAGCGAGATAATCGACGGGTCGTGGAGTCGATGTAGCGAGCATGCCGTTGTAGTATTCGATATTGGCAAAACACGTCGCAATCTCGGCATCGGTCAGGTGTCGCGATTTGTTGGTGATTGTTACCGGATAGGGGAGCAGGTGACTGTCGTTGATATCGGCTATCTCACGCAAATAGTGGGTCTTGCCGTTAAGATTGTTGTCGTGACTGAAGTAAGTCAGCACAAAAGCCGGCTCCGGCTCGATTTCGAAGTTGGCATCTTGTACACGTCCGCGTTGGCGGTTATCATATTCCGGCTTGATGGGATTGTCGGGTACCACTGTGAGCAATGTGTTGAAACGGTTGATAGTCTCTCCTGTTGTATCTTCGCCACGATTACCTGTCTTGCGAGCCTCGGCTGCCTTCTCGATTTCCAATCTCACGGGATCAAAATCACTCTTACGTGTCTTTTTACTCTTGAACAGTGACAACGCGTACTCATAGTCGGCTTCGCTGCCACGTCGGTCGCCGGCTCCGCGTCGGGCTTCGGCGCGTGCCATGTAACCCGCTTCAAACTCGGGATAATGTTCCAACACCGCATTAAGGTCGTTGATGGCTGCCCGATGTTGCCCGGTTTCCATGTACAACATGGCGCGATAATAAAGCGACATGATATTGTCGGCATCACCTTGCAGCACATAGGTGAAATCGTTAATCGCCTTGTTGTATTCACCCACCTCGGCATACAATTGGGCGCGATTGATGTGTGCTTCGACCGATGCCGGGTCGAGACCGATGGCATAGTCGTAGTCTGCCATTGCACCGAAGTAGTCGTCAAGTCTATACTTCATGTAGGCGCGATTGACAAAGTAACTCGCCTCGCGAGGTTCCAACTTGATTGCCTCGTCAAGACTTGCCATGGCCGCTACATAGTCACTGTCACAACGCATCTCGATTTCGGCGCGCATCACGTAGGCTCCCGCATTGTTCTTGGACAGCTTGATGCTATGCTCAATATTATCGCGTGCAGCGACTGTATCACCGCGCGCGAGGCACAAGTGAGCCAGTCCCAAATAAGCCTTGTCGTTACGACTATCCACAGCAATGAGAGCGTCGTAGGCGCGTGTCGCGTCGTCGTAACGTTCGAGCGCACCCAAGCACACTGCCTTGTTAACCAATAACATTTTGTCCTCGGGAAGTAAGCGTAATCCCGACTCGTAGTCGGTCAACGCGCCCGCATAATTACCCATGTTTTGGCGTGCGACCCCACGCACCTTGAACGCGTCAACGATGAAAGGCTTTATCCTGATGGAAGTGGAAGCGTCTTGCTCCGCTCCGCGATAATCTTCAAGGTTGAGTTTTGCAACGGCGCGATAGAAGTAAGGCTCGGCTCGCGTTGTATCGGCTGTTATTGCTTGATTGAAATATTGTATGGACAAGACATAGTCCTCGAAGTATAGTGCGTTGCGCCCTATCGTGATAACTTGGCTCACGTTGATTTGCCCCGAGGCATACAGGTAGCACATCAATATACATATTAGCAAACTCCGTTTCATGGGCGCAAAAGTAACACAATCTCGCCAATTCGCGACAAACAATTTGCTTAAATAAATTAAAATCTGTAATTTTGGCAGACGATTTAACACGCGATAATGACAATGAAAGGATTTCTGACCCTATGTATATTGGCAATGGCTCTCACTGCCGGCGCCGCATCTCCCGATCGTAACAAAAAACGTGTGGCACTAACCGCCGATGACTCACCGACAGTCAAGCAAGAAGCGGTTATTCACGACATTGCTATCACCGATGCAGCCGGTCAACTTGACGGCAGGTGGGAAATCCTCGAAGTTCGTCGCAAGAGCCTCATCACCGCCACTCCCGCTTATCTTCAATTGGACTTTGCCGGCGGTCGCTTGTATGGTAACACGGGTTGTAACATCATCAATGCGCGCCTCAGCAATACGACCAATAATATCGCGGTGAGTGAGATAGCCACTACCCACCACAGTTGTGTTACCGCTCAAGCCGAGCAATCTGTCATCAAAGCATTGGGCGATGCCCGTTCGATGCGCGCCGATACCGATGGACTGACCACTCACCTGTACTTTATCAGTGCCCATGGCAGCACCGTGCTTGCCATGCGTCGCACCGACCTCGCTGCCCTTGATGGCGCATGGCAAGTGTCTAAACTCGACTCGATTGACATTGCCCCTAATGCTATTAGAGTTATTATTGATGCCACCGAAGGGGCTTTTCTTGCACGTAGCACCAACATCGTTAACGGAATCACCCGTTTTGATCCGGAGGTTGCGTGCTCGGTACAATTCGAAAACCTGCATACAGCCGACGAACGCACGTTGCTTACCGCACCGGAAGCGCAGTTGTTGCTTGCTCTCGAGGAGACCGCTACCTATAGCATCACGGTCAATAGGGAGTTACATCTCGTTGATACCGAGGGTATCACTCGTGTTATTCTCACTCCGCTCGAACTCGAAAAAGCCGAGTAATCCTTCTTATTCGGTCACCAATTCATGATTACCGGTTTAACCAATACAGGCATCAAACGCCTTGTCAACTTGCAACAAAACAGCAGGGCAAGGCGTGAAGCGGGCGTTTTTGTAGCCGAGGGGCGTCGCGAGTTGTTACACTGCATCGAGGGTGGTTATCACATCAATACCATTTACTGCTGTCGGGATATATCGGGCGATGTGAGTGAACTGACGGCGAACCTTGCAGACGTTGAGGTTGTCGATGTCAGCCGGGCGGTGTATGATAAGGTGGCGTATCGTGATGGCACCGAAGGTGTGATTGCTATTGTCAATACCCCCGTACGCACCTTGCATTCGCTCGAACTGCCCGCGTCTCCGCTACTTCTGGTGCTTGAGGGTGTGGAAAAGCCCGGCAACCTCGGTGCCGTGTTGCGCAGTGCCGATGCCGCCGGTGCCGATGCCGTAATAGTTTGCGAACCGCTAACCGACATTTATAATCCCAATGTGATACGCAGTTCGATAGGAGCGGTTTTTACCGTGCCCACCGTTACATGTACCACTGCTGAGGGGGTTGACTTTCTCAAAAACAGGGGTATACAAATACTTACAGCCCAGTTACAGGATTCAAAGCCTTACTATAATATTGACATGACTGTCCCCACAGCCATCGTTATGGGAACCGAAGCCACCGGTTTGACAACAGCATGGCGCGAAGCCGCCGATGCCCACATTCTCATTCCTATGAATGGGCGTTTGGACTCGTTGAACGTTGCTGTCAGTGCGTCTATTCTTGTCTACGAAGCCGTGAGGCAGCGTCAATCAAGGTGCTGACGGTCACTGTTTAATGTCGATTAATGAAACGAAAAATTAAAAAAGGCGTTTGAGTAGGTCGGCGCGATGAAGACGACGTAGCGCAGCGGTAATCTCACGACGATACTTCGGATCGTACCAGAAGAAATAACGTCGTTGTGCAAGCTTTTCCTCTTTAGTGTGGGCGCAATAAACCGGTTGTAACGTGTAGGGATGCACGCCGGTGTAAAAAGCCTCGGTTGATACTGTCATCGGAGTGGGGGTGAAGTCCTGAACTTGCTCGAGGTGAAAATCGAGTTCACGCATGATTACAGCAAGTTCTGCCATGTCTTCCTCGGAGCAACCCGGGTGCGATGAGATAAAATACGGTATCAGTTGTTGGCGCAGACCGTACTTGCTGTTAACGCGGTCAAACAGTGCCTTGAAACGCTTGAACAGTTCAAACGGTGGCTTTCGCATTATGTTTAACACGTTGTCGGCGGTATGTTCGGGTGCCACCTTAAGCCTGCCGCTGACGTGAAAACGAATCAGTTCCTCATTATAACGTCGATTAACCTCGTCAATGTGTTTGTTACCGGTGATAAACATTGACAAGTCGTAGCGCACTCCACTGCCGATGAACGATTTTTTCACGGCAGGCAAGGCATCAACAGCATGGTAAATGTCAAGCAGTGCACTGTGGTCGGTGTTGAGATTGGGACACGGCTTGGGGTGTAAACATGAAGGACGGGCACAACGTTGGCATATGTTCGGGTCTTTGCCTCCGAGGGCGTACATGTTGGCGCTGGGACCGCCCAAGTCGCTGATGTAACCTTTGAAATCGTCCATTGCAGTCACCTGTTGCACCTCACGCATGATACTCGTCTTGCTGCGTGATGCGATGAACTTGCCCTGGTGAGCACTGATGGTACAGAACGCGCACCCACCGAAGCAACCTCGGTGCAAGCACACCGAGTGGCGTATCATCTCGTAGGCCGGTATGCGCTTGCCATTATAGCGAGGGTGAGGCAAGCGGGTATATGGCAGGTCAAATGAGGCATCAATTTCGGCAGTGGTCATCGGCGGATTGGTGCGATTAACCTTGATTGCCACATCACCGGTCGCTTGCCACAGTGTATGCCCGTGCCACAGGTTAGACTCGACTTCTATCGCCTTGAAGTTGGCTGCTTGCGCACGCTTGTCGCGCAAGCACTGCTCGTAAGACGCGAGTACGGTATCGTCGCAGTCACCGTTCGGAATTTCGTTGAGCGGACGGCGCACCACAGTTTGCGCAACATTAACTATGCTGTCAATGTGTTCGCCGTCGGCGATGCGCCCGGCTATCTCCACCATCGGTTTCTCGCCCATGCCGTACACGAGCATATCGGCAGGACTGTCCATCAATATTGACGGTCTTAATGAGTCTTGCCAGTAATCGTAATGGGCAAGCCTGCGGAGTGATGCCTCGATGCCACCCACAACAACCGGCACGTCGCCCCACAGTCGCTTGAGAGCCTCGGCGTAAACAATGGTAGGGTAGTCGGGACGTGCTCCGGCACGACCGTCGGGGGTGTAGGCATCATCGCTGCGACGGCGGCGTGCTGCGGTATAATGATTTACCATGCTATCCATTGCCCCGGCACTCACAGCGAAAAACAACCGTGGACGACCTAATTTCTTGAAATCGCGCAGGTCGTCACGCCAGTTGGGCTGTGGCACGATAGCGACACGATAGCCGTGTGCTTCGAGTACACGACCTATCACGGCAGCACCCATTGACGGGTGGTCAATGTAAGCATCGCCGGTGAAGAAAATCACGTCCGCCTGTTCCCAGCCGAGGTGGCGCATTTCCTTGATAGTCGTGGGCAACCATTGCCCTTCAATCTTTGCCAACTTTCTCAGTTATAAATTAACGTGATAGTGTTCATGCCACACGTCTCAAGGTTATTACCGACCAATAGCGATACGAATACTCCAATTAATCGGAAAGGTCGGCTTGCAACCTGATTATTTCATCGCGATATTGAGCGGCCTCAATGAAGTCCATGCGTTTAGCCGCCTCGATCATCAACTGTTTGAGGTGCTCAATCGCCTGCTCGCGTTGATTGTTACTCATGTATTTGACGACAGGATCGGCTACCATGCCACTTGAACGGTCGAACTCGGCTGCCACTTGCTGTTGCAGCGAAGTTAAAGCATCGTGCGAATCATGTCCGCCACTTGATGTGGCAACATTGCTCTCGTAGCGACGGGCGTGCTCGCGAGCCTTGTCGCTGCGGTGCATGTCGGTGTCGGCTCCGATGATTGCATTACGCGCTTTTACAATGGCTTGTGGCGTGATGCCATGTTGCTCGTTATATTGCATCTGTAAGGTGCGACGGCGCTCGGTTTCGTCAATGGTGAGTTGCATACTCTCGGTGACATTGTCGGCATACATGATGACAAGACCGTTGATGTTGCGAGCGGCGCGACCGGCAGTTTGAGTGAGTGACCGCCGACTGCGCAGGAAGCCTTCCTTGTCTGCATCGAGAATTGCAACGAGTGACACTTCGGGTAAGTCAAGACCTTCACGCAGGAGGTTGACACCGACCAGCACGTCAATGGCTCCGGCGCGCAGGTCGTCAAGAATTTGAATGCGATCCATCGTTTCGACATCGCTGTGCATATAGGCGCAGCGCAAGTCCAACTTGGCAAGATAAGCGGTCAACTCCTCTGCCATGCGCTTGGTGAGCGTGGTGACCAGCACACGCTCGCCATGTTCTACACGTAGCGTGATCTCCTCGATGAGATCATCAATTTGGTTGAGTGAGGGTCGGACTTCGATTTTCGGGTCAAGCAGGCCTGTGGGACGAATGATTTGTTCGACCACAACACCCTCGGAGCGTTCGATCTCGTAGTCTGCCGGCGTGGCACTGACATAAATCGTTTGTCCTGTCAAGGCTTCAAATTCCTCAAACCGCAAGGGACGATTGTCCATAGCCGCCTCGAGCCTGAAGCCGTAGTGCACGAGATTGGTTTTGCGAGAACGGTCGCCACCGTACATTGCCCTTATTTGAGGCACAGTGACATGGCTCTCATCAATGATAGTGAGGAAATCGTTCGGGAAATAGTCAAGCAAGCAGAATGGGCGCGCACCCGGTTTGCGTCCGTCGAAGTAGCGAGAGTAATTCTCGATGCCCGAGCAGTAACCCATCTCGCGTATCATCTCCATGTCGTAGGTTACGCGTTCCTGCAGCCGTTTGGCCTCGGCATAACGTTCCTCTCGCCTGAAGGCGGCAACTTGAGTTTCAAGATCAACATCAATTTGAGCCAATGCACCGGAGGCTCTCTCTTTGGTGGTGACAAAGATATTGGCAGGGAAAATCTTGAAACCGTCAACCGGTTCGCGCTCGGTGAGTGTGACCGGATCTAACACCTGCATAGACTCTATTTCGTTGCCCCAAAAGATGACTCGCAGCAAGATGTCCTCATCGCTCAAGAAAATGTCTACAGTGTCGCCCTTGACACGGAAGTTGCCCATGCGCATGTCCACTTCGTTGCGCGAGTACATCGCATCAACGAGCATGCGCAGCAGCGCGTCGCGTCCCAAGGTGTCGCCAACATGTAACTCGATTGCACCGGCCGCGATGTCTTCAGGATTACCCATGCCGTACAGACAACTCACACTACTCACAACGACAATGTCGCGCCGTCCGCTGAGCAATGCAGTCACCGTAGACAAACGCAAGCGTTCGATCTCCTCGTTGATGGCAAGATCTTTCTCAATGTACTTGTCGCTGCTGGGAATATATGCTTCGGGCTGGTAATAGTCGTAGTAACTCACGAAGTAGTGTACCGCATTAGATGGGAAAAACGAGCGCATCTCGGCGTACAACTGTGCGGCGAGTGTCTTATTGTGACTCAATATTAACGTCGGTCGACCTGTGCGTGCAATAACATTCGCCATCGTGAACGTCTTGCCCGACCCTGTCACGCCCAATAACGTTTGGAATGGAGCCCCGCCATCAACCCCACCCACCAGTTGTTCAATGGCTTGCGGTTGGTCGCCGGTGGGACTGTAAGGAGATTGTAACTTGAAGTTCATGAATGTTTATTGCACTATATCAATAATCGTCATCGTACTCATCGTCGTCATCGTACTCATCATCGTCGTACTCATCATCATCATTGTCGTCGTAAGTTTCACCGTACCAAGTCACCTTGTGTGATGCCTCTTTGATAGCGCTCAAGTGAGCGTTGTACATCTTGTCGTATCCTTCCCTATAACCGTCCCTGTATCGTTGACCATCTTTACCGGAGTATCGGCACTTGTCGTTATAGCCGGCTTTGTAATGGACGAGGGCGTCGGCATATCCTTGCGACTGTCCGCGTTTCATGCCTTCGGCGTAGTAATCCACAGGAATGATGGTGTCTTGAGTGAACTCTCTCACCATCGACAGGGCGTTTTCTCGAGAGGGCGTGTACATGTACTCTCTCGAGTTGCCTTGTGGAGCATTGTTGCTCAATACCGAGAACAACCCGACGAGCAGCGAACCCACTATACCGAGCAGGCACACACCGTAGGCTATGGTGAGCGGACGAATTTTCATGCTTGTTTCATATCGTGCTCCACCATGCGACGCACGAGGGTTTCAAATGAAGTTTTAGACGGGTTCCAACCTAAACGCTCGCGAGCCTTGCTCGGGTCACCGAGAAGTTGGTCGACCTCAGCAGGGCGGAAGAAACGAGGATCCACTTCCACCAGTACACGCCCGGTCGCTCGTTCAATACCGCGCTCGTTGGCTCCACTGCCTTGCCACTCGAGTTCCATGCCGGCATGGTGGAATGCAAGGGTGCAGAATTCGCGCACAGTGTGATATTCTCCCGTCGCGATCACGTAGTCGTCGGGCTCGGGTTGCTGCATGATCAACCACATGCATTCAACGTAGTCGGGTGCATACCCCCAGTCGCGACGGGCATCGAGGTTGCCGAGGTATAATTTCTCTTGCTTGCCATGGGCAATACGAGCCGCTGCCATCGTGATTTTGCGCGTCACAAAGGTCTCGCCTCGTCGCTCACTCTCATGGTTGAAGAGAATGCCGTTGCAACAGTACATACCGTAACTCTCGCGGTAGTTTTTCATAATCCAGTAAGCATACAACTTAGCGGCAGCGTAGGGACTGCGAGGATAAAAAGGTGTGGTTTCGCTCTGTGGAATTTCTTGAACTTTGCCGTATAGTTCGCTTGTGCTCGCCTGATATATGCGAGTGCAATGTTCGCGGTGAGCGATGCGCACACTCTCGATTAATCGCAGTGTCCCCACCGCATCGACATCGGCAGTGTATTCCGGTACATCAAACGATACCTTGACGTGACTTTGAGCCGCGAGATTGTAAATTTCGTCGGGTTTCACATTTTCGATAATGCGAATAAGCGAACTGCTGTCGGTCATGTCGCCGTAGTGCAAGTCCACGAGACGGTCGCGATGCATATCGCGTACCCACTCATCGAGGTACAAGTGCTCGATGCGACCCGTGTTGAACGTGCTGCTGCGTCGTATAATGCCATGTACTTCGTATCCCTTGTCAAGCAATAACTCGGCAAGATAACTGCCGTCTTGACCTGTGATGCCGGTGATGAGAGCCACCCGGCGTTTTGTCTCGTCGTGTGCCATAGTGTTCACTCGCTTGTTTCCAATTCTTGTAAGATTGACTTGAGCTGCTCATCGGTCTTGGCAAGTCGCTCGCGACAGTAAACGATGAGTTCCTTGGCGCGAACCGTGTAGGCGGCAAGTTTGTCAAGGTCGCAATCCTTGTCCTGCATCTTGCGAACCAAATCTTCAAGTTCGGTTATGGCGGCGGTATAGCCGGTCGGTGTTTCTTGCGTATCCATATTCGTTATATGTTTAACCCACAAAGGTACAAAAAACTTTCGACCGATGCAAGTTACTGTGGGGTGGCGGTATGCAAGTTTGCAAAGATGACAGCAATATGCAGGTAACCGAAGATAGAGTGCCACATTAAATACTCGGAAGTTCGTTAACACAAGAGTGTTGACGAACCCCAGAGTTGCAACAGAGCGTGTGAAATAACGACTCTGTTGCGTTTATGACTTGTGTCGCTCGTTACTTGAGATAGTAAAGGGTGCCACTGTTGGTGTAGTGCAACCCGAAGCAGTCAAACTCCACTGAGTAATGCCCTGTCTCGTAGTTGACCTCGGCGGACAGTCCGGTTACCGTGCGAGTGTCCATCGGTGTCCATGTGGTGCCGTTGAGAAACTCGGGGATAACCTCGTCCGCAGCGATATTATAACCTGTCGCGCTTACCGAAATTTGTGCAGACGTGAGAGGTATGCGCAATTCACTCATGCGAGGCATTGCAGCCACAAAACTGATGTTGTGAATGTTAACGCTTCCACCGGAGGTGTCGCTCGTGGGTAAGTGGAAAGAGAAGTATGTGTCATTGCACGAACTGTAAGTCTTGGTGTCAACAAAGGCAAGCAATTCGGTATAGGTATATTCAATCTTGTCGTCACCCTGCGGGTAACTGAATTGGACGGGGGATAGGATAGTGGTGCTATAAGTGTTGCCGCGAGCGACAATGTCCATCGACAACTTCATCACCTTGTTTCGAAAATCGGCAAACCCACTTACATTTTTCACTGTGTAACCGTCCATGGGAACGAGTTCACCAACGCTGCTGAAACCAATGAGGTCATCGTCGCGGTAGGAGAGGATAACGTTGTTTAATGCAAAAGTTATCTCGGGCATGCGAGGCGCGAAAGTGATGCCGCTGAAACTCAAGTTGGCAACTCCTTCGGTGTAGTTGAACTCGAAGGCGATGTCGCACACGTCGGTCATGTAGGGTGAACCGTCAACCGTCACAGCAACGAGTTGATCGTTAAGACTGCGTGTCCCGGTGTGTATCGGCTTGTCACTGTTTCCACCACATGCGGTCATTGCGAATGTTACGGCAACAACTGTCAAATAACTGAATACTTTATTCATAATGCTTCTTGTTGTGAATGCTGATATTTGTATTGATGGTTTTTTATCTTGGCGTACTCATATCTTGAGTCTCACGGTCGCGCCGAGGCTGCGACCGCGTCCGCGTTGTAAGAACTCGTGACCGATAGACACGAAGTAGAACGTGTTGTAGCGAGTGTCGCTGATGTTTTTACACCATAATTGCAGACTCCACTTGTCGGCAGTGAGTGTCACGCGTGCATCGGGTAACGCGTAGAAAGCCTGACCTGTTGTGTTAGCCTCGTTCCACGCGATTGAACCGACACCCTGTACACTCGCGTTAAAATCGATGCTGTGTGCCCACGAGCAACGTAGTGGCACACGTTGTGTCGCAGTGGCAAACAATGTGTGTCGTGGTGAATACGGAATGAGACGATGACGATAATCGGCTTTGCCGTCGTTGTAACGCACAAAACGGGCATCGGTAAAACTGTACGCCGCAGCCAACTCGGTGTGTTCGGAGGCTTGCCACGACACAGTCGTTTCCACACCAATGCTACGAGTGTGACCGGCATTGGTCATCACTCGCCCTGTCGTTGTGCCGTCGGGAAAAGTGGTGAGTTGTCGGTCGGTGCAGTCGACAAGATAGGCACTCGCTGTCGCGGCAAGCAGGTCGCTGCCGAGAGGAGTCAATCGAGCCCCTATTTCATAATTCCACAACTTTTCGGGCTTGTAACCTACGATGCGGTCGGCATCGTAACGTGCTCCTATCCCCATCATGCCCATTAGCCGTTGTTGGAGCACGTCGCTGAACATCTGGGTGTTGAAACCTCCTGCCTTACAACCCTTGCTGACGGTTGCCCACACCGCTCCGACCGACTGCAACTGTCGACTCACACCGAAAGAGGGTAGAAACTGCAACTGGTCGCGACTCATGCGTCCGCGATCGTCAATGTCTATTGCCTCGTGACTGTACACGTCACCATCGTGCATGATATTGTACCCCGTGTGAGTCTCGCTATGGTAATTTAGGCGACAGTACTCATAGTCCAATCTAACCCCCACATTGAACGTCCACCCACCTGACGCGTAAGACACGTTGGCATAACTTGCCACTCCGTGACTTGGCATAATAAAATCGCTGCCTAACAGCATTGTGCGCTCTTGCCACGCGATGGGATAGGAGGGGGCTGCCTCGTTGCGGTGCTTTTCGATTAGTTCGGCTATGCCGGTGTCGGCAAAAGTTACCGGCGCGCTCATTGTCAAGTGACGATAAAAACCGAATGCTCCGGCTAACCACTGCCACTCGTGAGCATTACGGTTGCCACGAGCCAAGATTTCCTGTGTGACGGCATGCTCGGTGCGTGCTTGAGTGAGCGTGAAGTATGGTGCCGGGGTGAAGTCTTGGTCAAGTGTCATATTGTCGTCTATCATCTGATAGGACGTGACACTCATCAGTTGCCCCCAATCGGTTCGTTTTGTTACGGTGAGCGCGTCAAGCACGTTGGTTCGCCGATAAAAACACGTGTCGTTGTGGGCAATGCGTCCCGTTTCGACCCATTGATAGGGGTATCCGCCTTGACGACTGTGGCCGGCACTGAAAGAGTTGGTTAGAGTCCACTTGTCGTTAGGATGCCACACCGCCTTAAAGCGACCGCCGGTTGACCGCTCATTGTCGGTCAACAGACCGTTATACTCGTTGCGGAATTCACCTGCCGTGCTGTGATAGAACGCTGTGATGCCAAGAGCGAAACGGTCGTTAAACCGCTCGTTGTGACGAGCGGCGACTCTGAAAGTCGAGTGAGACGAACCTTGTAACGTGACGAGTGCGCCGGGTGATGTCATGGGCGATGATGTCGTTATATTGATAACTCCGGCAGGCGAGTTGCGACCGTATAACACGCTTTGCGGTCCGCGCAATATATCAACAGATTGCATGTCGGGTACGTCCATGTCGTAGTTCTCCTTACACAGCACGGGCACGTTGTCGACAATCAAAGCAACAGCCGGCTGATCGATGCGAGCACCGATGCCACGTGAATATATCGTGCCGGTCATGCGACTGCCGTAGTCGGGAAGGTAAATGCCCGGAGTGAGAGATATGGCATCGCGTACGGTGAGTACGTCATGCGTTTCAATGTGGCGACTGTCAATGCGACTCGCGGCACCTGCCTTGTCCGATGCCGTGCATTTGACGGCACTCACCGTCACCTCGTCGAGCCAAAGTGTGTCAACCTCTGCCACCGGCGTGTCAATGAGCGTGGCCCGTGCTGTAAACGCGACCACACATATTAGTATTAATACCACGCCGCGAACAGGCGCGGCAATGTCGTTTATTGTCATTAATTGCATCTGCTGCCATCGGTTTCCCGACCAATATAACTCAACGCACTTTGAAGCGTGTCAAGTTTGAAAAACGTTGCAAAATTACTCAAATATGAGATGTCGGACAATCACTATATGTAGTGAAATAATGCGGCAGCGCGGTTAAAGCGGACTTTTTTTTGCAAAAAAAATCACAAAAAAACGTTATCATCGTTGTTGAAATGGAAAAAAAATGATAAATTTGCCAATCGTTTTGCGCATGACAATGGTTCGGCATTACTGTGCCGAGGGGTGATGTGGTGTGTAATAGCGATTTGCGACTCGCGCAGCGAGTATAACGAGTATAAGTTGTGACAGAGATTGGATTAAATACACTAACTAACAATAAACAATTTTTATTAACTTTTTAAAAACTTTTTACTACAGTTATGGCTGAACAGACTAACATTCAGAAACCACAAGCTGCCAAGAAGGCTGTCACCAGTGGTGTCGGTGGTATCAAGAACGCCTCGTGGGTTATTCTCGTGTGCTTCATCATCGCCGAGTGTTTCTTCCACTTCGTACTCGGTAACGGCAGCAACTTCAAGGATGGCGACAATGCCAATGCTCCTTTGAACCTGCTCGGTACTATCTACAAGGGCGGTTTCATCGTGCCTATTCTTCAAACCTTGTTCCTCACTGTGATTGTGCTCGCCGTTGAGCGTTGGATCGCGTTGAGCAAGGCTTCGGGTAAGGGCAATATCACCAAGTTTGTGGCTGCCGTCAAGCAGGCTCTCGCTGCAGGTGACCTTGCTAAAGCCGAGCAACTTTGCCGTGACCAAAAGGGCACCGTGGCTGCTGTGATTTACGCTACCCTCGGTAAGTACAAAGAGATGCACGAGAACGAGGAACTTGCTAAGGAGCAAAAACTCGTTCAAATCCAGCAAACCCTTGAGGAAGCAACCGCTCTTGAGATGCCGTCGCTGCAACAGAACCTGCCTATCCTCGCAACCCTCACAACCCTCGGTACACTTATCGGTCTTCTCGGTACCGTTATCGGTATGATCAAGTCGTTCCAGGCTCTGTCGGCATCGGGTGCTCCCGATTCAACCGAGTTGTCAACCGGTATCTCTGAGGCTCTTATCAATACCGCCTTCGGTATCGCGACCGCTGCTTTTGCTCTTATTGCTTACAACTATTATACCAACAAGATCGATAACATGACCTATGCTATCGACGAACTTGGTTTCTCGATCGTTTCTACTTTTGCCGCTACTCACTAATCATGTGGCACCCTCGGCAATGCGCCCCCTGTGGTCGTGATGCCAGACAACCGTTATAGAAACATTTAAATAATAGAAGTAAGACATATGGGAAAAGTCAAAATTAAGAAAAAAGATACTCGCATCGACATGACCGCTATGTCCGATGTGACGGTGCTTTTGTTGACTTTCTTCATGTTGACTTCGACTTTCTTGACCAAGGAACCTGTCACCGTTATCACGCCACCGTCAGTGAGCGTGGAAAAGGTGCCCGATCAAAACTTGCTCTCGGTGCTTATCAGCCCGACAGGTAAGGTGTTCCTCGCGGTGACCGGTAGCAAGGACTCGACTTTCAAGAGTGAAACCGTGCGTGCCGACTTGCTCAAGAACATGGCTTCGAAATACAATGCCCTGCACCCCGAGGCTAAAATTTCCTTCACCAATAAGGAGATTGAAGCGTTCGCCAAGACCGGTGCCTTCGGTGTCCCGTTCCGCTACTTGAAGGAATGGCTCGACATTGAGGACATCACCCTTCGCGACAAGGTGCTTGAAGGCGAGGAGCCGCTGTCCACCAAGGACGGAAAGAAGGTAATGCTTGCCGGCATTCCCATCAACATGAATGAAGATCCTAACAACCCCAACGAGTTCCAAATGTGGGTGCAAGCAGCCTACAACTCAATGAACGAGGAACTCAAGACTTCAATCGTCAAGGGTAAGGGTATTGCCATCAAGGCAGACCAAACAACCCCTTACAGCGTGGTGAACATCGTTATGGATAATCTCCAAACGATCAAGATGAACAAGTTCAGCCTGATGACGGCATTAAAAGCTGAGGAGGAGTAATCGATATGGCAAAGAATCTTAGCAGACAAAAGAAGTTCGAAACTCGCATCGACTTCACTCCCATGGTTGACATGAACATGTTGTTGATCACTTTCTTCATGCTGTGTACCACGATGATTAAGAGTCAAACTCTGCAAATCTCGTTGCCTACCAACGAGAAGGTAGATGAGCAACAGCAGAATAAAGTGAAACAGTCAGAGGCTGTCACAATCATCATTGACGGCAAGTTGCAAACTTCCAAGGTCGATGGAAAAGATGATGCCCAAGTCTCTGACCCGTCCGCAGGCATGCTGTTCTACTACGATGGTATGCCCCCCACGGGTCAAGAACTCGTGCAAGTGACCGAGGGTGCACTTCCCAACCCGATGAAGCAAATCGTGTTCGGTAGTGAAACCGGAGGTGCACTGCCCGCCATCCGTGAAATCCTGCGTGAACGCAACAAAGAGGTTGTTGAACGCATCGCTGCGCTCAAGCAAGATTGGAAGGACATGAAATTCAGCAACAAGGAGGACATTAACGACTCTATCTATCAGGCCAGAGCCAAGGAGGTCCGTAATGACTCGACGTTGAAACGACCCGTTGTTATTATCAAGGCCACGCCGAATGCAAGTTACAGCCATGTGGTGAGCGTGCTCGACGAGATGCAGATCAATAACATCAGCCGCTACCAGATTGACCGCATTAACGCGGTAGACAGCGCGATGATGATCTTGCTTCAAGGTCAAGGTAAGTAAATGCGTGATGATTGATTTATTAACCCGTTAAAATCTGTCAAGATTATGGCAAAAGATGTAGATCTTTCATCAAAAGAATGGACTGACCTCGTTTTTGAAGGTCGCAATAAGGAGTTTGGCGCATATGAGTTGCGCTCAACCAGCGTCCAACGTCACAATAAATCGGTGATTTATACTCTCATCGGTGCCGCCATCATCGTGTTGGCATCTATGGGTGTGGTGAAGGTGCAAAACCTCATCGCCGAGCGACAACTGGCACTCGAGGCAGAGCAGGAAGAAGTCATCGTTGAGATGGCACAAGACGAGCCCGAGCCCGAGCCCGAACAGCAAAAACTTGAGCAACCCAAGCCTGAGGTTTTGCCCGAGGAGGTGCTCAAGAGTGTCAAGGTGACCGAGTTGAAGATCGTCCAAGATGAGCAAGTCAAGAAAGAGGACGAGATTAAGACTCAAGACGAACTCAAGGAAACCGACACCGCTTTCGGTCAAAAGGATAACGACAAGGGTACCGAAGACCGCAACGTGACCAAGACTCTCAAAGATGAGGTCGTTGTTGAGGAGAAGAAACCCGAGGAGAAGAAAGTTGAGGAAATTTTCAAGAGCGTGGAGCAGATGCCGGAATTCCCCGGTGGTAATGCCGCGTTGCAAAAGTACCTTGCTTCTCACATTCAATATCCGCCTCAAGCTGCCGAGAATGGCAAGGAGGGTAAGGTTATCGTCCAATTCGTTGTCGAGAAGGACGGTCACATCGGTGAAGTGAAGATTGCTCGTGGTGTTGACAAGGATCTCGATCGTGAAGCAGTGCGCGTGTGCAAGACTTTGCCCAAGTTCACTCCCGGTCGTCAGAACGGTCAACCCGTGCGCGTGTGGTTCACACTGCCGGTTACCTTCAAACTACAGGGTGCTTGATAGTTGATTATTCCTTGAATTATTATATTAAGGGTCGTGGCAATTCCACGACCCTTAATATTGTATGACATGGTATTGAGACCGAAATACCTTGAGTTTATCGTGCTTGAAGCACGCTGCGCAGTGCCATGGCCGTGTATCCGTCACCGGCTGCGACCTGTTCGGGTGTGCCCTCGGCAACTACAGTACCCCCGGCTTTACCTCCCTCGGGACCGAGATCAATAATGTGGTCGGCACACTTGATTACTTCAAGATTGTGTTCTATCACTATCACAGTGTGTCCGGCTTGTAGCAGTTGTTCCAGCGATTTCATCAGCGTGCTGATGTCGTGAACATGCAAACCGGTTGTCGGTTCATCAAGGATAAACATGGTGTGCCCACGTCGCTCACCACTCAAGAACGATGCCAATTTCACACGCTGGTTTTCACCGCCCGAGAGTGTTGATGACGACTGTCCCAACTTGATGTAACCGATGCCGACATCTTGGAGCGGTTTGAGACGTTTCACAATGCGCTTCTCGGTGTTGCCGTTGCTTTCACCGAAGAATTCAATCGCTTCGTTGACTGTCATGTCAAGAATATCGGCGATATTCTTGTCACGGTAAGTGACTTCAAGCGCATTGTGACTGTATCGCTTGCCGTGGCAGTGTTCACAGGGAATGGTAATATCCGCCATGAACTGCATCTCGATGGTTATAGTGCCCTCTCCCTTGCAATCTTCGCAGCGTCCGCCCTCCGAGTTGAACGAGAAGAACGAGGGGCGATAACCCATTTGCTTTGACAGTTGTTGCTCGGCAAACAGGTCTCGAATTTCGTCAAATGCCTTGAGGTAGGTGGCAGCGTTGCTGCGAGTGCTCTTGCCGATGGGGGTTTGGTCGACAAGTTCCACGCCGGTAAGGCGGTTCAGGTCACCGCTCAATGATGTGAACGTGCCCGGTGCATCACCACCGTTGCCGAAATGCCGGCACAGTGCACGATACAAAATGTCGGTAACCAATGTACTCTTGCCGCTGCCACTGACACCGGTTACAGCGGTGAGAATTCCGAGTGGAAAGTGAACATCAATATTGCGCAGGTTGTTTTCGCTTGCGCCGTTCACGATAATGTGGCTGCTGCTGTGTCTCCTGCTGCGAGGAACGGGAATGGTGAGTGCCCCTGTCAAGTAGCGTGCCGTGTAACTGCCGGTTGCTGTGGCAAGTGACTTGTCGTCAACGCTACCGGCATACATCACTTCGCCACCGTGTCGTCCGGCATCGGGACCGATGTCGATTATATAATCGGCAGCGCGCATTATTTCTTCATCGTGCTCGACAACCACTACAGTGTTGCCTGACGCTTGTAATTTGCGCAGCACACCGATGAGGCGTTGTGTGTCTCGCTGATGTAATCCTATGCTCGGTTCATCGAGTATATAGACCGACCCGACCAGTGAACTGCCAAGCGATGTGGCGAGGTTGATGCGTTGACTCTCACCACCGCTCAGGGAGTTTGACAATCGGTCGAGTGTCAGGTATCCGAGTCCCACATCGCACAAGTAGGTGAGGCGGTTCTCAATTTCGGTCAAGAGCCGTGAGGCAACAGACCGCTGCTCGTCGCTTAGAGTGAGCGATTTAAACCATTGTAACAATTCGCTCACAGGCATCTTGACGACATCACCTATTGTCTTACCACCGATTTTGACGTACGATGCCTGTCGCTTGAGACGCAGACCGCGACAGTCGGGACACAGCGTCTTGCCCCTGTAACGGGCAAGCAGCACGCGATATTGTATGGAGTACGCCTTGCTTTGTATCCACGCGAAGAAGCCGTCTATACCTTTCCATGTAATTCCGTCGCCGTGCCACAAGAAATCGCGTTCGTCATCGGTGAGCAAGTTGTAAGGGCGATGAATGGGAAATTTGCGCCCGGCAGCGGCATGAATGAAATCATTTTTCCACTCGCTCATCACGTTGCCACGCCAGCACATCACGGCATCGTCGTAGACCGATAGCGAGCGGTCGGGCACAACCAGTCGTTCATCAATACCGACGATGCTGCCGAAACCCTCGCATGTGGGGCATGCACCGATAGGATTGTTGAAGTTGAACATCAACTCGCTCGGTTGTTCAAAGCGCATTCCGTCAAGTTCGAACCTCTTGGAAAAACGCTTTTCCTGCGGTGTGCCACCATCGGGCTGCCACATAACCACGATACACTCATCGTTCCCCTCGTAAAAGGCTTGCTCCAACGAGTCGAGCAAGCGCATCTCATCATCGTGATCGTGGCTGACCACCATGCGATCGATAAGCAGTCGATATTTTGTCGTGTCAATTTCCTCGTCATTGTCGAGCAGCGACGAGATTGTGATCAAGCGTTCTCCGGACAGTAGGCGAGAATACCCCCCCGATGCCAGAACCTCGAGTTGTTGGCGTGCGGTGCGTCCCGATGGCACGCGCAGGTCGGTCACGATAGCAAATCGTCTCCCGTCTTCATGTGAATTGATGAAATTAACGACATCGGTGGCTGTGTGCTTCTTTACCTGTTCGCCACTCACGGGCGAGTAGGTGAGACCCACACGGGCGAACAACAAGCGCAAGTAGTCGTAAATTTCGGTCGATGTTCCCACCGTTGAGCGACTGTTGCGTGTGGTAACGCGTTGCTCGATTGCTATGGCCGGCGGTAAGCCGCGTATAAAATCACACTCGGGCTTGGACAAGCGTCCCATGAATTGGCGCGCGTAACTGGACAGGCTCTCCACATAACGGCGTTGCCCCTCGGCGTACAGCGTGTCGAATGCCAACGATGACTTGCCGCTGCCACTCACACCGGTAATGACAACAAACTTGCCACGTGGTATGGTGACATCAATATTCTTGAGGTTGTTGGCTCGCGCTCCTTTTATGATGATATTCTCGTTATCCACCCTTGTTAAAAAGCGTTTTTCTCCCCATGTATCATGTTCCACACCGTGAGAAACATGATTTTAAAATCGAGCATCAAGTTCCAATTCTCGGCATACCACACGTCGCACTCGACTCTCTTTTCCATTTGCCACAATTCCCGTGTTTCACCGCGGTAGCCGTTCACTTGAGCCCAACCGGTAATGCCGGGTTTGATAATGTGGCGTACCATGTATTTTTCGATAAGGTCTTTGTACATCTCGGTGTGCTTTACCATGTGCGGTCGGGGACCGACGATGGACATGTCACCCTTGAGTACATTGAGCAACTGTGGCAACTCATCAAGATTGGTACGGCGCAAAAAATTGCCGAACTTTGTCTTGCGCGGATCATCGCGAGTGGCTTGTTTCGTGTCCTTGTCGGCACTGTCGCGCATGGTGCGGAACTTGTAACAAATGAATTCGTTGCCCCTGTAACCGGTGCGCAGTTGTTTGAAAAAGACATCGCCCGGCGATGACAACTTGATGCCGATGGCTATGAAAGGCCACAGTGGAAGAACGATGCACAGCGCAATAAGACTCAACACGATGTCAACAGTGCGTTTGAGTGCGCGATTGAATGTGCTGCTCAATGGGTAGGGTCGTTGCGCCATCAGTGGCACGTTCCCTATGGTTTGCAACTCAAACCGGCGTGTTACAGTAGGTCCGAATTGCGGTACATAGTACATGTCGACCGCATTGCGCTCGGCGCATTTTATCATGCGTGTCACGTTCTTCTTGTCGGTGTCGGGCACCGCGCAGTACATCTCGTCGATTTGGTTTTCTTGAACAAACTTTTCAACGTCATCGAGTGTGCCGCGATACCCTTCAATGCCGGCATTGGAGGTGTCATCATCAAAGAAACCGAGTATGCGGTAACCGTAACCGGCATCACTACGCAACTCATTCACCAATCGCTGTCCTACATCGCCACCACCAATCACGATGACTCGCTTGTAGTTGAAGCCGTGGGTGCGGTACAACTTGAGTAACTGTCGTGACAAGACCCACCAAGCGGCAAGACCGATGGTAAACACGGCATAAAAGACGCCTGCTATTCTCCATGACAAGTCGGGTGAGATGGCGAATGCCGTACCCGTGATATATAGGACGGCATGTAGGGCAACCGCCTTGAGCGACTCGACGACAACGCGGTCGGCAAAAACGACACGGCGCGTGTGTATATCACCCAATACAAGTATGACGATTATCATCGCACCGTTGATGAGCAACATCGTCAATCGCGAGTCAAAGGGGGCTCCGGTATCGGTGACCCACAATGTGAGCATATAAGCAAGGTTGACCACTATAAGGTCAATCATGCTATATAACGGTCTTATCAGATGTGCATATCGTTGTTTTGCCATTTGATGTAGCGTGTATTGGTGTCGGCAATACTGCCGATGCCTCGGCATTAATTCGCCATAGCGGCGCGTGGCACCGCTATGGCGAGGAAATGCTCTTTACTTTGCTCGAGGGACATGCGGGTTATCAAAGTCTCGTCCCGAGAATGAATTTATTGTTCGTCCAACTCCTTGATGCGCTCCTCGAGGTTTGCAATTTCTTCACGCAGACGTGCGATCTTACGCTCGATTTCTTGCACAAAGGCGTTGCCACCCTTGCTCTGTACGTTGAGGAAGCCCATGTTGTTTTCATAGGTCTTCAACTCGTTGAGTCGGGTCTCGTATTGGCGCACGAGACGGTCACGTTCGCTGCCACCACCGGCATCGGCGCGCTCGCCGCGTGGCG
>CALDIF010000065.1 GCA_937901905.1 uncultured Porphyromonadaceae bacterium
GAGTATGGTAATTTTTCTATACATCTGCTTGTGTTTATAACGGGTGATTAAGGTGTTTCAATTATATGTTCTCAAGGTCTCGCTTAATGTAGCCTCAAGTCGTCCAACGAGGAGTCGGGACTGAAGCGACACATATCAACGTAGTGCCCTATTCCGGCGACAACCCCCTGGTCGCTATACTGCCACACCGTGTAATGACCTTGCCAGTCAATAACAGGCTCGGCATTGCTGTATCGTCCCAAATACAACGGATACTCGTTGAGTTGCGGCGCGAGGTAAGTGTTGTAGAACGTTGCCATTGAATAGATAACAGGTTTCTTGCCGTAAAAATCCTCAAGACGTCGAGCCATAACAAGTACGCTGTCAATGAGTTGTCGTCGTGTGAATGAGCCTACGTTTTCCACATCTATCATGGGTATGAGGTCTTGGGTGTCGGGAGTGGCATGACGCACAAAGTTTTCCACTTGTTTGTCGACACTTGCTGTGGTGGTGAAATAGTGATAACTGCCCACAGCGAGTCCCACTGCTCGAGCGTGGCGAACGTTGTAATCGTAGTGAGGCGAATGGTAAGTGGCACCCTCGGTTGCCTTGATATACACGAACGTGATTTGATCATCGGCAGCAACTTTTTCCCAATCGACAAGTCCTTGATGGCTTGAGAGATCAATACCGTCATATTGTAACCTGCCGTGTACCACGGGCGAACGATTGTCAACACACGATACTGCCGTCATGCCTATAGCCACGACGAACCACCACAAGATAGTTGATGTAAGTTTCATTGCGTTATCAATCGTTATCTGCCGAACTTTTGTTTGTCTTCTTGTTCTTGGTTGTTGTCTTGCTTCCGGTCGACTTCTTGTTCTTTACCTTCTTGTTGGCTTCGCGCTGCTTTTCACGAGCGGTTTGTTTCTTGACCTTGCCTGTAGTTTTAGTGCCGGCTTTTTGCTTTGTCTTAGCCTTAGGTTTGACCTTTTCTTTAGTCTTGGTGCTATCTGTCTTTGTGACCGGGGTTTTGGCTTTGGACGACTGCGACTTGGTGCTGTCCGTCTTGGTGACAGTGGCTTTTGACTTAGTCTTCTTCTCGTCGGCCTTCTTCTTCTCGTCGGCTTTCTTCTTCTCGTCAGCCTTCTTCTTCTCGTCGGCCTTCTTCTTCTCGTCAGCCTTCTTCTTCTCGTCAGCCTTCTTCTTCTCGTCGGCTTTCTTCTTCTCGTCGGCTTTCTTCTTCTCGTCAGCCTTCTTCTTCTCGTCAGCCTTCTTCTTCTCGTCAGCCTTCTTATCTTTGTCCTTAAGTTTCTTTTCTTCTTGTTCGAGTTGCTGTTCCTCCCGCTTCAACTGTTGTTCAAGTTCACGCTCCTCTTTCTCAAGTTCATTGACATTATCTTCAACGTCAGCCTCTTTCCCGCCGACGTCCTTTTTGTCCTCAATGCGCTTCTTGTTTTTCTTTTTTACCGGGTTATTCTTTATCAGCAAGTCGTTGACCGTGACACCATCGTTAAGACAGTCCAAGTCAACCGTGCCGGTAATACCCTTTATCGTACCCGATTGAGAAAACTGCCACACTGTCCATGATGCTCCATAGGGCACTTTAGGCTCTGCCTCATCGGTGCGCGAGTAACGGGGCATGAAGAGTTTGAAATCGGCAAAATCCTTGGTTAAGTTCTCGTTCATGTAGTCACCACCGACATACAAGAGCGGTTCGCAGCCGTAGTGCGCCCGCAGCAAGTCGGCAAAAGCCATGACACTATCTTGCAACTGCTTGCGAGTGAAGCCTAATACTTTAATTTCAAGGTCAATGACAGGTATTAGATCCTGCTTGCTCTTGACGGCATTACGTTTGAAATTTTCAAACTGGCTCTTGACAGGCGACTTCATCGTGAAAAAGTGGTAACTCCCCACCTTAAAGCCTTGCTTGCGAGCCTTGTCAAGGTGATCCTTGTAATAAGGGTCAACGTGGGTTGTGCCCTCTGTCGCCTTAATGTAGATGAACTTGATATTCTTGTCGGTCGCAACTTTTGCCCAATCAATGGGGCCTCCCAGCGATTGATATTTGGAGATGTCAATGCCGTCGTAGGGGATATAACACTCGCGGTTGACCGGCGTTTTGGTTTTACTGCGACGCGTTAAAGCACTTGCCGTACCAATAGAAAGGCACAACATCGCAATCAGGACGTATGTGGCACGCGTCGCATTCATCGTCAAGACAATAATTGCGCAAAGTTACAAAAACTAACCGTTCAAAGCAAAATTTTACCGTGCCTCCTTGAATTTTGGCGGTCAAGTTGCAACAACTTGCGAATAGAGCGTTTCAGACGATGATGACTTTTGAAGCGGAGTCAATTCAATAAAACCGATTGTTGACGGCATCGTAAACAAAACCATGCTCGGCAAGCCTACTCTCAATGTCCTCACGACTTATGTCAAGAGACGCACACAACTCATCGAGGTTCTGATAGTTGTCACGCAGTTGCATATTGATGAAACCGAACAAGATAAACGGGTCTTGGGGCAGATTATCCATGTTGATAATTATAGGTGTTAAAATGGAACCGGGGATTTTACAACAATTTGTTGTCCGGTAACAGGGTGAATAAACTGTATTGACGTGGCATGCAACAAGAGTCGTGTTGCCACCGTGCCATATAACCTATCGCCCACGATAGGCGCATTGAGACCATCAACGTGAGCGGCATGCACCCTTAGTTGGTGAGTACGACCCGTCAGGGGGAAAAATTCCACTCTCGTGTGCCCGTTGTCATCTGTTTCCAACACGCGGTAGCGAGTCGTTGCCGGTTTCCCGTTTTGCATATCAACCTTTTGGCGCGGACGGTCATCAAGACAAGGAGCCAACGGCAATGTTATCTCCCCCTCGGTTGCAGTGGGGCAACCGTCAAGAACGGCAATGTAACATTTTGACACCGAACCTGTTGCAAATTGACGATGTAATAGTGAGAGGACTTGAATGTTTTTAGCAATCACCATGATGCCGCTCGTGTCCATGTCAAGTCGATGAGCTACAAGAGCCTTGCCGGGTTGGGGTACAATTTCACGATAGGCTCGTTCAACAGTAGTGGCAGCGGTGAGTTTGCCCTCCTGCGAGAGCATACCGGCAGGCTTATTCACCACGCTGAGCCAACGGTCGTCGTAAAGAACTTGGAGAGGCTCGTCCACTGCACGATCGAGTGGGTCGGGCTCGGTGTCAAGCCCTTGTAACATAAAGTGTAACAACGGTTTACATTTGCCGGCACACGAGGGATAAAATAAGCCGTGACGGCGCACCTCGCCAACAGGCGATGTTCCCCACCACATTTCACCCATACACAGCGGTTGCAACTTGCGACTAAAGGCATATTGCAACAATTTGGGCGCACAACACTCGCCCGTTCCGCCCGGAGGGAAACCCACGGACAACCCATACTCACGCTGATAGCGGTGAGTGGCTTCGAGCACGGTGATTGTCTCGCCGGTCGTGTTGCTTATCTTCATCCTCGTGAAGATAGTCTGCTGTAAACGACGGGATAGACCGGCACGTGCCGACTCCAAGCGCAGCAATCGATGCCGAAGTCTGTGCACCTCATCGAGGGGTTTGGCACATTGTTGTTCAACCCTGCGTTTGAGTCTCTTGAGTTCGGCATTCAAAAATCGGCTCTCGGCTTCGAGTTGTGCCACACGCTCGGCACTTAGGTTTCCTGACGAGCGCACGGCTTCGCGTCGCTCACGCGCGGCTGACATCTCACTCTTCATCTGCTCTACAAGTCGGTCGCCCTCCCTGCGACATTGCTCGTACAACTCGACAGCATCGTCGAGTTCGCCGCTTGCGTACAACCCGTTGATAACCGATGTGAGTTCATCAATGCGCGCCATACTTGTCAGGTAAAAACTGCGCGGTCTCATCAAGTCAACCAATGGGGGAACAAAATAATGATGACGATAACTGCCGGTCACTGTTCCCGAGAACGCTGCAAGAAAACCGAGTGCACCGTCATCGGCTCGCACGACGAGCACACCTAACATCTTGCCACAATCGACCTCGGCAAGCCACGAAGCCTCGCTCGGGTCGTCACGCAACGACTCAAGATAATCACTCACATGTCCCATCGCAAGACGCACGAGGGGGTGAGGCTCGTAGCAAAATGGCCATGTGAAACGTTGCGGCAGTTCAATGCCACGCGTTTCATCGGCATCGAAGTAGTGCAGAAATTTCTTCAACGCGACTCAAGAAAACAATTCACTGTTTGTTTCCGGTGTTGCGACGCACCCAATCGGTAAAGCCTCGCAGGAGCGGTTTGCGCGTCAGTTGTTGCTTGCGTTTGTGCAACGGGTTGGGCTGGTCGAGCACGAACTCACTATAGTAACTTATTATAACAGTTGTCAATGGTAATGCAATAATCAAACCGATAAACCCCAACACGTAAGCCCACAGGGCCAAAGCGAGGAAGATAATGGCGGGATTAAGCCCCATTTGTTGTTTCATGATGGCGGGTATCAGCACCAGGTCTTGAATGACCTGGCATAGCAGGTAAGCACCTATTGTCCACGCAAATAGCGACAAGAAACTGCCGCCGGTCGCGACACTCGCCACGAGACACAGGAATGCGGCAACCGGAATGGAAATCAACTGCAGGTACGGAACCATGTTAAGCACACCCACACTCAAACCGAAGACAATCGCCATCGGCAATCCGATGATGTAAAACTCTATGGCAAAGATAATTCCGACAAATAACGAAACGAGTGCCTGACCGCGAAAATAACGGCTCATCGTGTCTTGCACGTCACCTAAAATGCGAAACGTCATGCGACGATAACGACGTGGCACCGCCGCTTTGAAACCTCGGGAAATTTTACTGTAGTCGAGAAGAACAAAGAACATGTATAACAACACGATAAGCCAACTCACCATGTTCAGCACGACACTCATAGTGCCACCGAGGAAACTCCACGTGCCGCTGAACAGGCTGTTCAAGATATCTAACCACTGTTCCTTGCTAAGCAGTGTGTCCCATTGGGTCAAGTCAATGTGTGTTCTGATGTAATCGTGTATCACCGACGGCACATACGGCACATGAAGCGAACTCTTGGCATAGGCGGCAAGCATAGTGCCCATCTCGCTGAACTCGGTTATCAGGTAAGGCACCAACAGCCACCCAACCAAGCCCAAACCACCGAAGATTAGCAGCAATGTAACCACGACGGCAACGCCGCGATTGTGCAACAAGGGCAATCGTTGTACAATGCCGACCAACGGGTCGGCAACGTAGGCGAGAATACAGCCCACAAGGAAGGGCAGTAACACCGGTGACAGGTAATTAATGACATAGATTGCGACAACGATGCTCACAATGGTGATGATGATACGCACCACACGGTCGAAGTCGTACTTGCGCTCGCCGGCGACCGGCGTGCGGTAGTTGTTGGTGCCCACCCCGGTGAGTGAGCGTTTGTTGTCAATTGAATTGTCCATTTCAGTATTAAAATCAATCGTTAATGTCGCGGTGTGACGGTCACTCGGGTATTATCGTGCCGACTTCTCAACATATCATAATTGTCGCAAAGGTAATAAAAAGCAAATTTGCTCGCAAATATAGTTTTTACTACCTTTGCAAATTCAAAAAAACGATAATCACCATTGTAAAGTCATGAACATACTTGAACTTAGCGAACAAGAGATAGTGCGTCGCAACTCGTTGGCGCAACTGCGAGAAATGGGTATTGACCCCTATCCGGCAGCCGAATTTCCGGTGACAGCATATAGCGATGACATTCGCGCCGGCTTCACCGATGATGCCGAGCCGCGCGAGGTGAGCATCGCCGGACGTATGATGAATCGTCGCATCATGGGCAAGGCATCGTTCTTCGAACTGCTCGATTCCCATGGGCGCATTCAAGTGTACGTCAACCGCGACGCGTTGTGTCCGGGTGATGATAAGGAGTTGTACAACACCGTTTTCAAGCGTCTGCTTGACATGGGAGACTTCGTCGGTGTGGAAGGAACGGTGTTCCGCACTCAAACCGGCGAGATCTCGGTGCACGCCACGTCGCTCACGTTGCTCAGCAAGTCGCTACGCCCGTTACCCGTTGTCAAGGTCAAAGACGGCGTCACCTACGATGCGTTCGATGACCCCGAGTTACGTTATCGCCAACGTTACGTTGACTTGATCGTCAATGACGGTGTCAAGGACACATTCCTCAAACGCGCTGTGGTGCTGCGTACATTGCGTGCCGCCCTCGACGAGGCAGGTTACACCGAGGTTGAGACCCCCACCCTGCAGGCTATTGCAGGGGGCGCGTCGGCACGCCCGTTCATCACCCACTTCAACGCTCTCAACATCGATATGTATATGCGCATTGCGACCGAGTTGTATCTCAAGCGACTGATAGTGGGCGGCTTTGAGGGCGTTTACGAAATAGGCAAGAACTTCCGCAACGAGGGCATGGATCGCAACCACAATCCCGAGTTCACCTGTATGGAACTGTATGTACAGTATAAGGACTATAACTGGATGATGAGTTTCACCGAGCACCTGTTGGAGCGCATTTGTATCGCGGTGAACGGCAGCACCGATGCCGTTATCGACGGTAAGACCATCAGTTTCAAGGCTCCTTATCGCCGCCTGCCCATACTTGAAGCCATCAAGGAGAAGACGGGGCATGACCTCACCGGCATGGACGAGTCACAGTGTCGCGAAGTGGCACGCTCACTGGGTATTGAGGTTGACGACACAATGGGCAAGGGCAAATTGATTGACGAGATATTCGGCGAAACGTGCGAGGGCGACTTCATTCAGCCGACATTTATCATCGACTACCCGGTCGAGATGTCACCGCTCACCAAGATGCACCGCACCAAACCCGGCTTGACCGAGCGGTTCGAGTTGATGGTGAACGGGAAGGAACTTGCCAATGCTTACAGCGAGTTGAACGACCCGATTGACCAGGAAGAGCGCTTCGTGGAGCAAATGCGTCTCGCGGACAAGGGCGACGACGAGGCCATGATTATCGACCGCGACTTCTTGCGCGCGCTACAATACGGCATGCCCCCCACGAGCGGCATCGGCATCGGCATTGACCGGCTCGTGATGCTCATGACAGGACACAGCTACATTCAAGACGTGTTACTATTTCCACAAATGCGTCCCGAGAAAACGGCTCTTCGCGACAAGGCGGAGGCATACATCGCACTCGGAGTGCCCGAGCAGTGGGTGGCTCCGATTCAAAAGGCGGGTTTCATGACAGTGGCAGCACTCGGCGCGTTAGAACGACCGGGCGTGCTGTTCCAACAACTGCAAGACATCAACAAGAAGTTCAAGTTAGGTTACACCCTACCCCACATTGACGAGGTCAAGCACTGGGTGGAGGCGGCAGCAGCGACTGCCAACTGTCAACAAGGCTGATAACGTCACCTTACATTTAACACATATAAAGCAATGGAACAGATTGAATGTCAATCTGTTCCATTGCTTTATATGTCACAGTGCGGCGACACCGCTTCACAAGCATCGCTTGTTACAGTCGCATCAACACACAATGTTAACGATGCGACCATGCACCACAATAACCTTGCGAGGCTCGCGACCCTCGAGACGCTTAATGGCATCGGGAGAGGCAAGAACTGTAGCGCGCACCTCGTCATCGGGCATGTCGGCAGGCAAATCAATGGTGAAACGCACCTTGCCGTTAAATTGCACGGCATATTTGACACTGTCTTCCTTGAGATACTGCTCGTCGTAGGCAGGCCACTGAGCATCACACACGGTAGTGTCATGACCCGACACATGCCACAACTCCTCGGCGATGTGCGGTGCAAACGGAGCGAGCACGGTAATGAGAGGCTCGAGCACAGCGCGCTTGTGACAATGTAGCGGAGTAAGTTCGTTCACGGCAATGATGAATGCGGGCACTGCCGTGTTGTAACTGAATGCCTCGATGTCGACAGTAACTTTCTTGAGCAACTTGTGCAATGTCTTGAGTTCGGCAGGTGTTGCAGGTTCATCGTTAAGACACAACCCGTCACGATCGTAGAACAATGCCCACAAGCGCTTGAGGAAACCGGTCACACCGGTAATACCCTTGGTGCTCCACGGCTTGCTCGCTTCAATGGGACCGAGGTACATCTCGTAAAGACGCAGAGCGTCGGCTCCGTAGTCCTCAACCACATTGTCGGGGTTGACAACGTTGAAGTAAGACTTAGACATCTTCTCTATAGCCGTGCCACAAATATACTTGCCGTCCTCGAGTATAAATTCGGCTGTCGCGTACTCTGCCCGCCACTGCTTGAAGGATTCAATATCAAGGGTCACATCATCGACAATATTGACATCGACATGAATGGGCGTCACCTTGTAATTGCCACGCAATCCGGCACTTACAAACGTATTGGTTCCCTCGATGCGATACACGAAGCGACTGCTGCCCTGTATCATGCCCTGGTTGACCAATCGGGCAAAAGGCTCGGACTTGCACACATAACCGTAGTCATACAGGAATTTGTTCCAAAAACGGCTGTATATCAAGTGTCCGGTAGCGTGCTCGCTACCACCGACGTACAAGTCAACTTGCTGCCAATAGTTGTTGGCATCGTGCGACACGAGAGCATCGTCGTTGTGAGGATCCATGTATCGCAAGTAATAGGCACTGCTACCGGCAAAGCCCGGCATGGTACACAATTCGAGGGGACAACCGTTGGCGGCAACCCAGTTGCGCGCACGTCCCAACGGGGGCTCGCCATCCTCGGTAGGCAGGAATTTATCCACTTCGGGCAAGAGCAACGGCAAGTCGCGTTCATCAAGCGGTTGGGGCATATTGTCCTCGTCGTAGTAGATTGGGAACGGCTCGCCCCAATAACGTTGACGGCTGAAGATGGCATCGCGCAAGCGGTAATTAACCTTGACGCGACCGATGCCGGCTTGCTCGATATATTCCTTAGTGCGGGCAATCGCTTCGGGCACCGTCAACCCATCAAGTTGCAAACGCTCGTTGCTGCTGTTAGTCATGATGCCCTGTTTTGCATCAAAACTCTCCTCGCTGACATCAGCGCCCTCAATCAACGGAATTATAGGCAAGTCGAACTTGCGGGCGAATGCATAGTCGCGGCTGTCGTGAGCCGGGACAGCCATGATGGCTCCTGTACCGTAGCCGGCGAGCACATAGTCGCTCACGTAGATGGGTATTTGCTTGCCGGTGACAGGGTTGATAGCATGACTGCCGGTGAACACACCGGTGACACGCTTGTCTATCATGCGCTCGCGCTCGGTCTTGTGGCGCACCTCATCAAGATAAGCCTCAACAGCAGCGCGTTGCTCGGGTGTTGTCACCACGTCTACATATTCGCTCTCGGGAGCCAACACCATGAAGGTCACACCAAAGATTGTGTCGGCACGCGTGGTGAATATCAACAAGTCGACATCATCACGACCGGCAATGGGGAAGTGCATCTCGGCACCCTCGCTACGACCTATCCAGTTGCGTTGCGTTTCCTTGAGGGCATCACTCCACTGCAGGGTGTCAAGGTCATCAAGCAAACGACCGGCATAGGCGCTCACTCGCAGGCACCACTGACTCATCATCTTTTGCTCAACCGGATAACCGCCGCGAATTGAGACACCTTCACTCACCTCATCGTTGGCGAGCACGGTACCCAAGCCGGCACACCAATTAACCATCGTGTTGCCACGATAGGCAATGCGATAATCCATGAGCACCCGTTCGCGCTCCACACGTGTCATGGAGTTCCACCGGTCGGCAGTGAACGTGTATTCGGCACCACAGTGAGCATGAACACCGGCAGTGCCCTGTTTCTCAAATAGTGCCACCAGTTGCTCAATGGGTCGAGCCGCATCGGCGTCGAGGTCGTAGTAACTGCCGAACATCTTGAGGAATGCCCACTGTGTCCACTTGTAATAGGCGGGATCACACGTGCGCACCTCACGATCCCAATCGAAACTGAAACCGATTTTATCCAATTGCTCGCGATAACGGGCAATATTGCGCGTGGTTGTCACCTCGGGGTGCTGACCGGTTTGTATGGCATACTGCTCGGCAGGCAAGCCGTAGGCATCGTAGCCCATGGGGTGTAACACGTTGAAACCACACTGACGCTTGTAGCGCGCGTAAATGTCACTTGCTATGTAACCCAACGGGTGACCCACATGCAAGCCGGCTCCCGATGGGTAAGGGAACATATCGAGGACGTAGAACTTGGGACGCGACGGGTCAACCTCGACGTGATACACCTTGTGCTCACGCCAATACTGCTGCCACCGCTCTTCTATCAACTTGTGATTGTATTCCATAACAATAGGTTAGTAAAATTTTTGCAAAGTTAGTGAATTCTCCCAAAACATTTTGAATATATCACGAATTTCCTTACTTTTGCATTCTTGAACAGTGCGCTAACGCTTAATTTTATTAACCATATTAAATTAACAACTACATTTCACTTATGAGCAATCATGAACACCATCATCACGACGAGCCTGTCGATCGCTACCGTCAAGTTATAGCCGAGAGTGCTGTAGTGAGCGACGATGCAGCCGTGAAGGCAGCCGTTGAAAAACTGCTTGCCGAGCATGCCGAGGAGAACAACACCCCCGAGGTGCAACAGTTCTTGCTTAATTGCGTTGACCTGACCACTCTCGCCACCGAGGATAGCGAACACTCGGTCGCCGCATTCGTGCAAAAAGTGAACGACTACGACGAGAAATATCCTATGTACAAGAATGTCGCTGCCGTGTGTGTGTATAGCAACTTCGCCGCCATCGCTCGCGCCACGCTCGAGGTGTCGGGTGTTGACATCGCTGTGTGCAGCGCAACGTTCCCCTCAAGCCAGGCACATCTCGAGACCAAAGTCATTGAGACCCAACTTGCAGTTGCCGACGGAGCCGACGAGGTCGACGTGGTGCTCAACGTGGGTTACTTCGTTGACGGGGCTTACGAGGAGTTGTGCGACGAAATCATTGAGTTGAAAGAGGCGGTTGGCGAGCGTCCGCTCAAGGTTATTCTTGAGAGCGGTTTGCTCAAGACTGCCGCCAACATCAAGGCTGCGTCAATCCTGTCGATGTACAGTGGAGCCGACTTCATCAAGACATCGACCGGCAAGATTTACCCGGGAGCCGACCTCGAGGCGGCTTACGTGATGTGCCAATGTATCAAGGAATACTACGAGAAGACCGGTAATGTAGTGGGCTTCAAGGCTTCGGGCGGCATTCGCACTACCGAAGATGCGGTGAAGTACTATACCATAGTCAAGGAAGTTTTGGGCGAGGAGTGGCTGACCAACAAGCGCTTCCGCATAGGTGCCAGCAGTCTTGCCAACGCCTTGTTCCAATCCTTCACCGGCACTACCGAGAAGGTTTTTTAACCTGATTGAACCGATTAATATAACCACCCCCCATACACCACCCGGGTTCACCCGGGCTGTATGGGGGGCTTGTAAAGCAAGCCGAGGTGCGAGCAAAGACCCTGATATTACTGACACTCACCGTCATTATCACGATGATTGCGTTGAGTTTACTGCCCGAGGGATTGTCCGTCGGGCAGTACAAGATAGTCCCCGGTCACGCCCTTGACGACTTGCTGAGCGAAGGACCCGGCGCGATGAATGCCGAGGTCGATTCAATAGCCGGGTTGGCCGAAGAGCACGTCGACACTTGTCCCGAAGGCAAAACGTGTATTATTGATTTTTCGCCCGACGGGCATGGCATGAAACCGTTGTATGATGCCCTCGCGCGCAAGGCGGCATTAGGCAGACCGGTGCGCATAGCCGTTCTCGGTGACAGTTACATTCAAGGCGATATTCTCACCGCTCCGCTGCGTTCCTTGCTGCAACAGGCATGGGGTGGTAGCGGAGTCGGTTTGGTTCCGATGAGTAACAGTGGCTCAAATGAGTTCCGTCGCAGTGTTAAACACGAGTTCGGTCGTTGGGAAGAACATCTTGCCAACAAGCGCAGCGGTTATGACGCCGCACGCTACGGAACACTCACCGCGTCATACTTCACGACCGCCTCGTCCACATGGACTGCGCTGACGGGTGTTAACAAGTATGCACGGCTTGACAGTTGTTACAGCAGCACCCTGATATACTATGCTCCCACAGCCACCGCGACAGCGCGAGTGAGCGTCACCCCCGACGGCAAAACCACACTGCGACACACATTGGGCGGCACGCCGGGTTTCGGAGCCGTGAGTGTCGACGGACTCATGGGCGGTGTGCGTTGGGACATAGAGAGCAGCAGCAATAACATGACTTTTATCGGAGTGTCGATGGACCCCACCACCGATGGCATCGCGCTTGACAACTTCGCCATGGAAAGCCTCAGCGGTTACCACCTCGGCAGCATTCCCGAGTCGCTATTGAGCGACTTTGACCGTGTGAGGCACTACGACCTCGTGGTGGTGATGTTCGGTCAAAACATTGCCAACGTCAAGGCAACTAAAGCAAGTAATTACGACGGCTACATCAAGCAGATGTCGCGCGTGATGGAACTGCTCAAATCGTCAATGCCGGACACCGGCTTCCTGTTGGTGAGCATAGGCGACCGCAACGTCAAGCGTGCCGGCTCGTGGGTGACCCCCGACGGCATCAAACTGATGGTGGCTGCCCAACAAACAGTTGCAATGGAAAGCGGTGTGGCGTTTTTCAACTTGTACGAAGCCATGGGTGGCGAGGGCAGCGTGGCGAGCCTCGTCGAAGCCGGCATGGCAAACAAAGATTATACCCACATCAATCACCGCGGTGGCGAGAAGTTGGCTCCGTTGTTCGCCGATGCTATGCTGTGGGGTTACGAGTGTTACGGTCGTCACTATACCAAGAAAGGAGGGGACAGATGATTATAGGTTCTATTTTCCACAACCTATGGGCGATGTTGACCTTCAGCGGCGACTCGCCGCTGATGATTAGCAGCGGACTGTTTCCCTGGATATTTCTCTTGATGATAGCCGGCTCGGCGATGACACGGCGCAATAACGTGGCGCGCGTTGCATGGTTGCTCCTGTGCAGTTATTACTGCTACTATAAAACAACGGGGGGCGCGATGATGTGGCTGATTGTTGTCACGGTGAGCGACTGGTTGCTCGCACGCGGCATCGATCGCACCGGCAACGAGACATGGCGTCGCATGATGGTCGCGACAAGCGTCATTCTCGACTTGAGTCTGCTCGCATTTTTCAAATATGCCGGTTTCATCGCTTCGATAGTCGGGTCGTCGTTCGTGGGCTTTGACGTGCTGATGCCTGTCGGCATCTCGTTCTACATCTTCCAGTCAATCGGCTACACGGTCGACGTGTATCGGGGCAAAGTGGAGGCAACCGACTCCCTATTGGAATACGCGTTTTTCCTCGCGTTCTTTCCCCAATTGGTAATGGGACCTATCGTGCGAGCCGGGGACATGTTGCCACAGTTGCGCGAGCGGGCGCGAGTAACACGCACTATGCTCGGCGTGGGCGTTTGGTTGGTGATGTGCGGATTATTCAAGAAGGCAGTGCTTGCCGACTTTATAGGAGCAAACTTTGTAAACCGCATTTTTGCCGACCCCACGCACAGTCCCGGCATCGTAAACCTGCTCGGTGTGTACGGATATGCTTTCAAGTTATACCTCGACTTCTCGGGTTACAGCGAGATGGCTATAGGCTTGTCGATGCTGCTCGGGCTGAAGATAGCCCCCAACTTCAACAGCCCTTATCGCAGCGCGTCAATAACCGAATTTTGGCGAAGGTGGCACATATCACTCTCCACATGGTTGCGCGACTACTTGTACATCAGTTTGGGTGGAAATCGCAAGGGCACTTTGCGCCAAAACATCAACCTGTTCATCACCATGACTTTGGGCGGATTGTGGCACGGAGCCTCATGGAACTTCGTGATATGGGGCGCGTTACATGGCGCGGCACTCATCGTGCACAAGTGGTGGATGAGATTTACCGGACAAGATCCGCGTAATCCTCGACGCCACTCATGGGCAGGTCATATACTCGCGGTGGCGGTCACGTTCCACTTCGTCTGTTTTACTTGGGTCTTCTTCAACACCGGTAGCGTGGGGGGGTATACCGACGATGCCGGATTTTACCATGCCGGAGCACTCGACATGTTGAGCAACATCTTTTGTCACTTTGCGCCCGAACACTTCGGTGCCTATATGAGTCAGTTCGCCGGCATCTACCGCCAGCCCCTCGCGTTGCTCGCGCTCGCCGTAGTGTTGCACTATGTACCCGAAAATGTCGAACAACGTTGTCGCGAAACTTTTGCAGCAATGCCGATATGGACCTACGCCGTCGCTCTTGCTGTAGTTGTCACGTTAATAACCCAACTTGACATCGCGTTACCCTTCGATTACATCACGTTCTAAGTTCTTTAACCAACATGAATTTTATCGCTGCTCACAACTTGACAGGCATTGTAATAGGCTTTGCGACATTCTTTATAATCGGCTTGTTTCACCCATTGGTCATCAAGGGCGAATATTACTTCGGTGTAAAGTGTTGGTGGGCATTTCTCGTTGCCGGAATAGGCTTCGGGTGGGCGGCCCTCATCGTGCCCGACGTGCTGTGGCAATCGCTGTTGGGCGTAACATCGTGCTCGTGTTTTTGGAGCATTCTTGAGGTGTTCCAACAGCGAGAACGGGTGAGGCGCGGTTGGTTTCCCAAGCGAGAAAAAAAGTCAACGTAGCAGGCCAGGCGCTTACCGAATGTCTGACGACATTTGTACAGCATATATCACAATATTTGCTCCGCAAATTTTGTTTTTGTAAATTTGCATCTCAAATACTACTTTATGACCGACGAAACATTCAAACTGTCTCAGGAAGAGCATCGCACGACGATGGAGCGCATTGCCGACGCGGCGACACGCTTGCACGACATCGATGTTAACCAGCGTTACGGTGCTGACTTGCCTTATAGTTTCCACTTACGGTCGGTTGCGGAGTGGGCAATGAGATATGCTCACGAGGTGCTCGCCACGGTTGATGACTTGTTGCCGGTGTACTTTGGGGCGTGGTTCCACGACAGCATAGAGGATGCCCGCCTCACGTACAACGATGTACACGAGCGCGCCGGACAATTCATGAACCCCACCCAAGCCCTGATGGCTGTTGAGATAGTGTACGCGCTCACCAACGACAAGGGGCGCACACGTTCCGAGCGTGCCGGCGAGCAATATTATGCCGGCATTCGCAACACACCTTACGCGCCGTTGATAAAACTTGCCGACCGCGTAGCAAACATGTCGTTCTCACTGCGCACCGAGGACACCGACAATGCCAATTACAAGACTCGCATGGTGGACATCTATCGTAGTGAGATGTCACATTTTATCCAAGCCATCACCGGCGACGGCACCGACTCGCGGTGCTGTTTGCCCCCCGACATGGTGCAATACATCTTATCGCTTTAAACCAAACAATATAACGACTATGGAACCGAATAACGTGAACCCTATTTACATTGTCACCGGAGCCACCGACAATATGGGCAGTGCCATCACGATGCGTCTTGCCACACAGGGCAAAGCCGTGGTGCTCGCCTGTCGCGATGTGGAAAAAGCCGAGCGCTATGCTGCCGAGGTGCGTGCAAAGACTCGCAATCAAGACCTTATCGCGTTGCCACTCGATTTGAGTTCGTTCGCTCAAGTCAAAGAGTTCGTTGAGCGACTCAAGGGGCTACATCGCCCCATTGCCGCGTTGATTAATAATGCGGGTACGTTGCCTCGTCATAGCAAAATCTCGCCCGACGGTTACGAGCACACGATACAGGTAAACTTCTTGAGCACGGTGCTGCTGTCAATGCTTTTGTATCCGCTAATCAACGAGGGCGGTAAAATCATCTTGAGCACGAGCATGAGCCGACGCTTCGTTTCGTTGCCCTACGAGTTCCCTGCCGTATCCCACTTCACACAAATCGGAGCATACGCACAAAGCAAACTCGCGCTCACCCTGTTCAGCATCTACATGAGTACGACCATGAAGTTGCGCCATGTAGCGGTTAACTGTGTCAATCCCGGCGTGATTAACGCCGGCATGCTCGCTTTGCACCGCTGGTTAGACCGCGCCGCCGACTATATCGTCAATCCGCTGCCCGACCCCACCAAGGGTATCGAAAGTACCATATTGGCACTGGAAAGCGGTGACACCGGCTTTATATTCAGTGGCGACACCCAAGTGAAGACAAGCACGATGTTGAATAACCGCGAAGTTTTCATCAAGTTGTGCAACGACACGATGCGCATTATCAAGCCTCACTTGCAAGATAACTGAAATTCAATAAATTACAGCTATGAACCTCTATTTTGCTGAAGACACATTGCCCGCCGACACGATGTGCGCGACAATAGGTCTGTTCGATGGTGTACATCTCGGTCACCGACACTTGTTCAACGTGCTCAAAATCCAAGCCGCAGCATGCGGACTCAAAACGCTTGCCGTAACATTCGACCAGCACCCGCAACACATCTTGCAACTTGACCGACCGCCAATCTCGCAACTGATGGCGGCGACAATGCGCATTAACGCCATTGATGAGGCCGGCATTGAAAACGTGCTTGTGCTTGAGTTCACCGAGGAACTTGCAGCGATGACATCAACCGAGTTTATGCAATTATTGCACGACAAGTATGGCGTGGCGCGCCTTGTGGTGGGCTATAATAACAAGTTTGGGAGCGACACCGACAGCACGTTTGACGATTATAAACGCGAGGGCGCAAGAATCGGTGTGTATGTCTTCGGGGCAACACGCAACAACGGTCCCGTAGTGAGTTCGACCATCATTCGCGACGCAATTCGCCGCCGCGGTGCCATCAGGCAAGCCAACCTGATGTTGGGGCGCGAGTTTAGCATCTTGGGTACCGTAGTTAAGGGAAATCAAGTAGGTTCGACAATAGGATTTCCTACTGCCAACGTGAAGCCCGATAGCCTATACCAACTCATGCCGCCACCCGGAGCCTATGCTATAATAGCACAAACCCACGACGGGAAAAGGTATCCCGGCATGGCAGGAGTGAGTCATCGACCCTCGGTCGAGCATGATGAGAATGCCGATATCGCGCTCGAAGTCAATTTGTTCGACTACGACGGAGGCGATTTATATGACCGGCAGATAGCGGTATTCTTCATTGACATGTTGCGGCGAGGCGAGGTTAAATTTGACTCTACCGCCGAACTTAAATCGCAGTTAGAGCAAGACAAACTTGCCGCCATGCAAGCGATTGATCAATACGTTAACAACGATGACTAAAGCGTAATTCACCACAACATAATTGACAATGGAAATTATCAACCTGTGTGACCGGAATTCATTGGTCGGTCAGTTCATGAGCGAAATTCGCGACAAGACATTACAACAAGAACGCCTGCGTTTTCGTACCAACATTCAGCGATTGGGACAAATCATGGCGTACGAAATCAGCAAGCGACTCAATTATCACACTGTGGACACCGAGACCCCACTGGGTATCAAGCCCACCAACGTGCTTGCCGACCGCGTGGTGCTCGCCACGATCTTGCGCGCCGGACTGCCGTTCCACGAGGGTTTCTTGAGTTTTCTTGACGGTGCGGACAATGCGTTCGTGAGTGCTTATCGCAAGTATTTCCCCAAGACCGACGACTTTGTTGTCCACATCGAATACATTGCAAGTCCGCGCATTGACGGCAAGACACTCATCATCACCGACCCGATGCTGGCAACGGGCTCAAGCATGGAATTGGCATACCAGGCATTGGTCACCAAGGGCAAACCGGCTCACATTCATGTGGCGAGCGTGATTGCCACGCCCCAAGCCATCGAACTGGTGAGACAGCGACTGCCCGAAGAGAAAACAACGTTGTGGACGTGTGATATTGACCCGGTACTCAACGAGCACAGTTACATCGTGCCGGGCTTGGGTGATGCCGGCGACTTGCTTTACGGCGAGAAAGAATAATGGCACAACTACAACTTACCTACGACACCGGAACTCGCACCAAGTTTCTTTATCTGGAAACTTACGGGTGCCAAATGAATGTTGCCGATAGTGAGGTGGTGGCAACAGTGATGAAAATGGCGGGATACGAGACCACCGACGACCTTGACCGTGCCGATGCCATCTTGATTAACACATGCTCGGTTCGTGACAATGCCGAGCAAAAAATCTACACTCGCTTGCGCCAGTTGGCAGCAATACAACGTCATCGCAACACGCGCTTGATAGTGGGCATCATCGGCTGTATGGCCGAGCGTATCAAGGACACGCTAATCAACGACTACAACGTCGACCTCGTTGCCGGTCCCGATGCCTACCTCGAGTTGCCGTCGCTGATAACGATGGCTGAACAGGGTTTAAAAGCCATCAATGTCACGCTCTCCACCACCGAGACTTATCGTGACATCATTCCCACTCGCGTGAGCGGCAGCAAGGTCAGCGGTTTCATCAGTATCATGAGAGGCTGCAACAACTTCTGCACCTATTGCATCGTGCCCTACACTCGCGGTCGCGAGCGTTCACGCGAACCCGAAAGCATTTTGCGCGAACTCGCCGACCTGCAAGAGCGCGGTTATCGCGAGGTGACGTTGTTGGGACAAAACGTGAACAGTTATCGACACGTGGCGGACGACGGCACGGTGACCGACATGGCGACCCTGTTGCACATGGTCGCCACAGCCGCTCCGCTGATGCGAGTGAGATTTACTACAAGCAACCCCGAGGACTTGAGCGACGAGATTATCAACGCGATGGCAAGCCACGACAACATATGCAACCACATTCATTTGCCGGTGCAAAGCGGTAGCAATCGCGTGCTCAAACTGATGAACCGCAAGTACACTCGCGAGTGGTATCTCGACCGCATCGCGCACATCCGCGCCGCTATGCCCGACTGTGGTATCTCAACCGATGTGTTTACCGGATTTCATGACGAGAGTGAACAAGACTTCGAGATGACCTTATCGCTGATGAGCGAGGTGGGGTTTGACAGCGCATTCATGTTCAAGTACAGCGAGCGACCGGGCACCTACGCCGCACGACACTTGCCCGACAACGTGCCCGAGGAAGTCAAAATCAATAGGCTCAACCGATTGATTGCCCTGCAAAACAAACTGTCGCTCGCGAGTAACAAACGTGACATCGGTCACGCGTTTGACGTGCTCGTCGAGGGTTATAGCAAGCGTTCGCGCAACGATATGTTCGGACGCACGCAACAAAATAAGGTCATCGTGTTCCCCATTGCAGGACATGAAGTGCACGCCGGCGACACGGTGCGCTGCTTGGTTCATGATGCTACCAGCGCAACCTTGCTCGGCACAATTCAAATTGATAAAGCCAATTAAACACCGTTCTAAAATATGTTTTCAGGAATTGTTGAAGAAGCCGCACGCGTGGTGGCATTGGAGCGCGAGACCGGCAACTTGCATATCACCCTTTCTTGCAGTTTTGCCGGTGAGTTACACGTTGACCAAAGCGTGTCTCACAACGGCGTGTGCCTCACCGTTGTCAAGGTCGATGCGGCAGCGGGCACTTATGTCGTTACCGCGATACAAGAGACACTGGATCGCAGCAACTTGGGGCTGCTGCAACCGGGCGATGAGGTCAACGTCGAGCGCAGTATGCTCATGAACGGGCGGCTCGACGGGCACATCGTGCAAGGACATGTCGACCAAACGGCAACTTGCGTTGAAGTGCGCGAGGTCGACGGCAGTTTTTATTATAAGTTCAAATACACGGTTGCTCCCGAATTGGCTCACAAGGGATATGTCACCGTTGAAAAGGGAAGCGTGACCGTCAACGGCACCAGCCTGACAGTGTGTGCCAGCGAGATAGACAGTTTCGAGGTCGCCATTATTCCCTATACCTACCAACTCACCAACTTCCATGCCATCAAAGTCGGCACGGTGGTCAATATCGAGTTTGACATCATCGGCAAATACTTGGCTCGCTTGATGGAAGTACGATGAAAAAAATAGGTCTGCTCAGCGACACTCACTCGTGTTGGGACGATCGTTACACGATGCACTTTGCCGACTGTGACGAGGTGTGGCACGCCGGCGACATAGGCGATGCGAGCGTGCTCACCAAGTTGGAAGCCGCCGTGCCGGTTGTGCGGGCGGTGTATGGCAACATTGACGGTGGCACACTGCGACGGCGACTGCGTGAAACCGAGATTTTCACGGTCGAGGGTGTCAAAGTGGTGATGACCCACATCGGCGGTTATCCGGGGCACTATGCGCCCGGCGTGCGTGGGCGACTGCTGTTGTCGGCTCCGCGTTTGTTCGTGTGCGGTCACAGCCACATTCTCAAGGTCATGCCCGATCGCGCTTTAGGTTGCCTCGTCGTTAATCCCGGTGCAGCCGGCACACAGGGCTGGCAACAGGTGCGCACCTTGATGACACTAACGCTTGATAACGGTCGCATCGAACACGCCCAAGTCATTGAATTGGCAAAATAGCACACTTTGCTCCCCTAATTAAACGACGCTTGACCACGTCGTTTTTTGTCGACAAATTAAGGTAATTCGTCTATTACTGTTGGGTGAAATGCTCGGTTTCACTAACTTTGCACTACAACGAACTCAATGACCTGTGCGTTATGGCTGCTTCACATACCATAATGTGCGGAATTTATATGTAATCACAACCAGTTATGAAACCGTCCGATTTCATCATTACTATTGTCTCATTGGCAATCTCGGCACTCACCGCTACCGCGCAAGAGACATGGACTTTGCAGCGTTGCATAGACCACGCTAAAGAGCAAAACATCATTATCAAACAACGGCGCGTGAGCGTTGAACAAGCGGAACTCAGCGTGCGTGATGCACGCGCCGAGCGCTTACCCGGCGTTTCTTTCAGCACCAGTCAATCATTTAACAATCGCCCTTTCGCAGCCTCGTCAAGCATGATTAACGGCTCTCAAGTGGTCACAACGTCACACAAGAACACCTACACGGGCAGTTACGGCATCAGCGCATCAATGCCGCTTTACGATGGCGGCAAAATCAATAACACCGTGAGGCTCAATCAGTTGGAGAGTCGCATTGCCGAACTCAACGTAGATGCCGCCGAGTTGTCGATTGAGGAAGAAATCACTCGCGTTTACATTCAAATACTATATAGCAGCGAGGCTATTACTCAAGACGACGAACAAATTGCTCTGAGTCAAGCGCAAGTGGATCGTGCTCGAGCGCTTTTTGATGCCGGATTGCTCAATCGAGCCGATGTGGCTCAGTTGGAATCTCAACTTGCCAATGACCGTTATCAACGAGTAGCCGATGAGACAACATTGAGCGACTACACGTTGCAACTCAAGCAACTGCTCGAACTCGACGGAGACACGACGCTTGTCGTTGCCGACCCCGACATCACCACCGATGCTCTTGCACCCCTGCCAATCAAAGCAAACGTGTATGCGGCGGCGCTCGAGTCGCGTCCCGAAGTCAAAGCGCAACTGTTGGCATTGGATCGCAGCGCATTGGACGAAACAATCGCACGCGCCGGCATGTTGCCCTCGCTCAGCCTCAATGCCGGCATGAACAGTAATAACAGTAGCGGTAACGGCAACATGTTCACCCAACTCAAGAACCAGTGGAGCAATGCCGTGGGTGTCACGTTGTCTATACCCATTTACGACCGCGGCAAGACGCGCAATGCCATCGCTCGCGCACGCCTTGAACGCGAACAGGCCGAACTGGACCTCCAGAATACACGCAAGACGCTGTGGAAATCCATTGAGACCTACCACTTGAACGCTACAAGTGCCCAACAACGTTATCTCGCAGCACTCGAGCGCGAGAAAGCGGCACGAACAAGTTACGAACTCACAAGCGAACAATTTCGCCTCGGGCTGAAGAACATCGTTGAACTCCAAACCGACAAGACGGCACTGAGTGCCGCCGTGCAACAAACACTACAAGCCAAATATATGGCGGCTCTTAACGGCGCATTGCTGCGCCTGTACGCCCGATAAAACCGATAAATAGAACCTATTTAAAACATGACGATAATGAAAAAGTGGATTTTGATTGCTGTGGCTGTTGTTGCCATTATAGCACTATTTTTCTTCTTCTCTCGAGGAAAACAGAACAAGCGCGTCAGTTTTGCCACCGAGGGGGTTGAGCGTACCACCATAACTACCAGCGTGACGGCAACCGGCACCCTCGAGGCAGTCACCACAGTGACTGTGGGTACACAGGTTAGCGGTATTGTCAACAAACTCTATGTTGACTACAATAGCGTGGTCAAGAAAGGTCAAGTGATTGCCGAGTTGGATCGCACCAACCTTGAAAGCGAACTCTCCTCACAACAAGCCAACCTGCGCAGTGCTCAAAGCGACCTTGACTATCAACAGAAGAACTATGCCCGCTATGCCGAACTCAACGAGAAACAATTGGTGAGTCGCTCGGAGTATGACGTGGCACTGCAATCGCTGCGCAAGGCACAAGAGCAAGTTAAGGTGGCACAAGAGAATGTACAAAAGGCACGCACCAACCTCGGCTATGCCACCATTTATTCGCCCATTGACGGTGTGGTGATAAGCAAGGAAGTTGAAGTGGGGCAAACAGTGGCTTCATCGTTCTCAACCCCGACATTGTTCACCATAGCCAAGGACTTGAGTGACATGCGCGTCATTGCCGACATCGACGAGGCCGACATCGGTAACGTGCGCGAGGGGCAACGGGTCACATTCACGGTCGATGCTTACCCCGACGATGTGTTTAACGGCATGGTGACACAAGTGAGGCAAAACGCCACGACAACCAACAATGTGGTGACCTACGAGGTGGTTATCAGTGCCCCCAACGGCGACCTCAAACTCAAGCCGGGACTTACCGCCAATGTGACAATATACACCCTTGAACTCAACGACGTGCTCGCCGTGAGCAACAAGGCCTTGAGATTTGTACCCGAAGTCGAAATCATCGGCAAGGACTATGCCGTGGTTGACGTTGAGAGCGAGCAAAAGTTGTGGACGCTTGACGGCAAGACATTCACGGCACATGCTGTGACAACAGGAATGACCGACGGCATTCACACTGCAATCCTCAGTGGTATTGACGAGGGTACCAAGATTGTGACGGATATCAACTTCGGTGGCATCGACAATGAGAACGAGAACGACAACAACGGCAGTGGCGGATCCCCGTTCATGCCCGGTCCGCGCAACCGCAAGAGCAACAGCGAGAAAAAATGAAAGAGATTATCCGGCTTGATAACATTCGGCGCGACTTCATCGTGGGCGAGGAGACGGTTCGTGCGTTGCGCGGAGTGTCATTCGCCATCAGCGAGGGGGAGTTTGTCACCATCATGGGCACGAGCGGTAGTGGCAAGAGCACACTGCTCAATATATTAGGGTGCCTCGATACCCCGACGAGTGGTGAATATCTGCTTGACGGCACACCGGTGCGCTCGATGAGCAAGAATGCACGTGCCGTACTGCGCAACCGCAAAATCGGTTTTGTATTCCAAAACTATAACTTGCTCGCCAAGACCACAGCGGTTGAAAACGTGGAGTTGCCATTGATGTACAACAGTGCCATCAGTGGAGCCGAACGGCACGAGCGTGCTGTCGCGGCACTGCAACGCGTTGGTTTGGGCGACCGTCTCAATCACAAGAGCAACCAGATGAGTGGAGGACAAATGCAACGTGTCGCCATTGCTCGCGCCCTTGTCAACAATCCGGCCGTCATTCTTGCCGACGAGGCAACAGGCAACCTCGACACTCGCACGTCGTTCGAAATTCTTGTACTTTTCCAACACCTCCATGCCGAGGGGCGCACGATTATTTTCGTGACTCACAACCCCGAGATTGCCCGGTACAGCAGTCGCAATATCGTGTTACGCGACGGCAAGGTGCGCGACGACACGATTAACACCGATATCTTGAGTGCAGCCGAGCGACTTGCTACGCTGCCCGTTAACGACGACTGACATGAATACTATCAATTTGTTCAAAATCGCGATTAGAGCGATTGCCGGCAACAAAACACGCAGTTTCCTCACCATGTTGGGCATCATCATCGGCGTGGGTAGCGTGATTACCATGCTCGCCATCGGTCAAGGTTCCAAACTCAGCATACAGCAGAACATTGCCGAGATGGGGTCCAACATGATAATGATTAACCCGGGTGCCGACCGCGGTCCGGGTGGGGCACGCATGAGTGCCGACGAAATGCAAACTCTGACACTCGATGACTATAACAGCCTGTGTAACGAGGCTAAATACCTCGCTGCCGTGAGTCCCACAGTCAGTAGTGGCGGACAACTGATTAACGGCAACAATAACTACCAAACAAGCGTGACGGGCGTCAGTCGCGGCTATCTCACAATTCGCCAACTCACCGTTGAACAGGGCGACATGTTCAGCGAGGCAGACATTAAAGCGGGTGCCAAAGTGTGCGTTGTGGGCAAGACCATTGTGGACAACTTGTTCACCGACGGCGCAGACCCCGTTGGACAAGTGATACGTTTTAACAAAATGCCTGTACGCATCGTGGGTGTACTCAAGAGCAAGGGTTACAACTCAATGGGTATGGACCAAGACGACATCGTGTTACTGCCCTATAGCACGGTAATGAAACGCGTGCTCGCTCAAACTTATCTGCAGGGCATCTACGCCAGTGCCATCACCGAGGGCATGACCGACCTTGCCATCAAGGACATTCGCTCCATCTTGAGACAAAACCACAAGTTGCACGAAGGTGATGACGACAATTTCTCAATTCGCAGCCAAGAAGAACTCAGTTCGATGATGAGCAGCACGATGGGTATGCTCACGACTTTGTTGGGTTGTGTGGCGGGCATCTCACTCATCGTGGGCGGCATCGGAATTATGAATATCATGTACGTCAGCGTGACCGAGCGCACTCGCGAAATAGGCTTGCGCATGAGCGTCGGAGCACGCGGAATTGACATCTTGAGCCAATTCCTCATCGAGTCTGTCATGATTAGCGTCACCGGTGGTGTGATCGGTGTGATTATAGGCTTCGTTGTGAGCGCGTTAATCAAGACACTGTCCGGCTGGCCTGTTACCGTGGAAGCGTGGACTGTGGTGTTATCTTTTGCCGTTTGTACTTTCACCGGGGTCTTCTTCGGCTGGTATCCCGCCAAGAAGGCAGCCAACCTCGACCCGATCGAGGCAATTCGTTACGAGTGATGAAACGCGAATATCTCATTCACCTTTTATGCTGGGCTGTGGTGATACTGTTCCCACTGTTTTTCCTTACCCCCACCGACAGCACCGAGTTGATGCGAGACCGCTTTATTCGCTCGCTCGGCTCACCCATTGCCTACATGGTGTTGTTCTACTTGAACTATGTGGTGCTCATTCCACGACTGTTATTTCGCGACAAACACTTCAGGTACTATCTTGTCAACATCGCTCTTGTAGCATTGGCGTTGGTGTTCATGGTGCAATGGTGGAATCTCGCCAACAGTTGGTTGCCCGGCGTGACGGCACGACATCATCGTCCACACTCAGCCATCAACCCGGTCTACTTCTACAACACTATCATGCTGATGCTCGTCGTGGGACTGAGTATTGCAGTGCGCATGACGCAACGTTACCACGCTGTGGAACAAGCACGACAGGAAGCGGAACAAAGCCGCACCGAAGCGGAGTTAACCAACTTGCGCAGCCAACTCAATCCCCATTTCTTGCTTAACACGCTCAACAACATCTATGCCCTCATCGCCTTCGACAGCGACAAGGCGCAAGTGGCAGTCGAGGAATTGAGCCGGCTGTTGCGCCATGTGCTCTACGACAACAAGCAACAATTTGTGTCGTTGTGCAAGGAAGCGGATTTCATGCGCGACTATATCGCCTTGATGAAAATTCGCCTCACCGATGCCGTCACTGTCGATGAACATATCGAAATCGACGCTAATGACATGACTCCCATCGCACCGCTCATCTTTATCTCGCTCGTTGAAAATGCCTTCAAGCACGGCATCAGTGCCTCGGGCAACGGACACATCACCATTCACCTTACTCAACACGACGGCGACGTGACGTGCGACATCATCAACAGCAATCACCCCAAGGACAAGCGTGATGATAAGAGCGGATCGGGCATAGGGCTTGAACAAGTGGCAAAAAGGCTGGCTCTCACCTACCCCGACCGTTACACATGGACGCGCGGTGTGAGCGACGACGGCTCAATCTACCGCTCCACCATCACCGTCTTCAAGCAGCAACAGTAACTTCGCCGTTACCACGCCGCCACACGCCGAACCCGTATTTGAATTCTTGAAATTTATCAGTAATTTTGTGTCTTAACCGCGTTATACTACCTCTCGCGCATTTCACATTCATTCCTTTTGACACGAGTCATGAAAATTATACGTTGTGCCATCGTTGATGACGAGCCGCTTGCAGTAGAACTTCTCGCAAGTTATGTTTCTCGCATTCCGTTTCTCGAACTTGTCGGCAAGTATTCCAATGCCACCGATGCCTTGCATGGTGTGGCAGACAATCGTGTTGACTTGCTGTTCCTTGACATACAGATGCCGGAATTGAGTGGCATGGAACTGAGCCGCTTGTTGCCCGAGACGACACGCGTGATTTTCACAACGGCATTTGACCGCTATGCCGTCGACGGATTTCGAGTGGGCGCAATCGATTATCTGCTCAAGCCCATCAGTTATGCCAACTTTCTTGAAGCATGCAATCGTGCACTGCAGTGGTTCACCATGTTGTGGGAACGGGAACAAGCCGCTGCCGCACCACCCCCCGAGAGCATCTTTGTCAAGAGCGAGTACAAGTTGGTGCAAATCATGCTCGACAGTATCCGCTACATTGAGGGTCTCAAGGACTATGTCAAGATTTACACCGAGCAGTCACCCCACCCTATACTCACCTTGATGAGCATGAAGTCGCTTGAGGAGCAACTGCCGTCATCACGCTTCATGAGAGTACACCGCAGTTACATCGTCAATTTGTCCAAGATACGCGAAGTCGAGCGCGGACGCATTGTCTTCGGTGACACGTTAATTCCGGTGGGCGACAGTTACAAGGCTGCGTTCCAAGCCTACATCGGCAACACTACAGGGTGATTACCGCTTCACCGGTGACACCGTTGAGCATGACAGTCATCGGCTGCCCGGTCTCGTAGACGGTAACATGGGCGGTAGCGTACATCACGCGTGAAGATTTCACTCGCTCGACATGGCACACGTCCTCCTCCGTAACCGAGAAATAGCCCACACCGAAGTTTGTCAGGTTTTGAAAGAAATGAGTGCCTTGGCTGGGTTGTATGGGAGAACCGGGGCGTGGCAACTCAACCACGACACGAGCCATTGAAATGTCAGCCCAACGCACCGGCACGCCCAATGCCTCGTCACTGCTGCCCCACCTGCCTATACCCATCAACACATAGCCGAGGTTACGCTCGTTCATCATGTGATTGATTTCCTTAATCTCACCGGCAATAATGCTGTTAAGGCGCATGTCGAAACAACCGTCATTAACGAGTACAACGTGACTGAGGTCGTTCATCGTGCCATGTCCTAACGCCTTGTGGCACGCCACAACGAGCCTATCGGCAGGAACATCAAGCACATCATCGGCAACCATCTCGCGACGGTCAACCATGGGACGTATTTGCAGCCAATACAGGTGTCCGAGATTGCCGTAAGCCATGTTGTGTTCATCACTCAATGTGCCGGCAAACTCTATCTCCACCGGACGATCCATCATCTGTTCGCCCGTTGTGAGCATGAAGTCCAACGCGGTTGCCAGTGGAAACACGCCATGGTCAAGCACGTTGGCAAAGGTGACAACGCGTCGTCCGCGCCCCATGTCATCATGACGCAAACGGTCTCCCTCCCGATAGTCGTATGTCGACACCATATAACGCAATTCGCCGGCATCGCCTGCCTGCTGTACGGTGCGTTCCACAATGTTAAAGCCCTCATCGGCAGGCATGAGCGAGTGGGGGTCGGTGATGGTGGTGTCAATAGCGAGGAACTTGCGTTGCGTGTCGCGCAACGCAAGTTGCAAAGTGCTCGTTTGCAACACATGGTGGGGATGACGTGGCGAGAAACGCAACGACAAGCCCCCATCAACAATGTATTTCCCCAAGCCCACAGCCAACTCACACACCCCATCGCACGCTTGCTCCTTTCCTATGGGATAATAATTGAGTGAACGGGCAACTCCGCTGAAAGACGGATAGTAATATCGGTCGTGAGGTTTCCCGACAACCTCTTGCAGTATGACTGCCATTTTCTCCTGATCTATCACATTGCTTGTCGCGGTCATGTAGGCTTTGCTCGCGGCAAAGAATACCGAAGCGTACACCGCCTTGACCGCACGCGACATCATGTTTACCGTCGCTTCACGGTCAGGCAAATGTGGCACCATGTAGGTTGCATATATACCGGCAAAAGGTTGGTAATGACTGTCCTCGAGCAAACTGCTGGAACGCACGGCGATGGGAGCGTCCATCACATCGTAGATGGTGTTGAAATCTGCACGCATGGCTTCGGGAAACTGTGCCGCTTGGAACGCTTCCAAGATTTCCTCGTCGGGGGCATCACTCAACGCCAGGGGGTACAAACCGTTTTGTTCCATGAACTCGTCGAACACATCGGTACACAACACCACCGTGTGGGGTATCGAAATTGTGATTCCTTCGAAATTGTCACACACCGGGTGACGCTTGATGATTGAGTCAATGAAAGCAAGACCGCGCCCCTTACCGCCGAGGCTCCCCTGTCCGATGCGGGCAAAGTTGCTGTACTTGTCGAAGCGGTCGGCACGGAAGTCGGCTACCAAGCCGCGATTTTTCATCAAGCGATACTTGACGATGAGGTCACCGAAGAGGCGACGCACAGCAGGAGCCTCGCTGATGTCGACAAAACGGTGCATCTTGATCACTTGGGCTATGGGAAATATCGCCCTGGAATAGAGCCAACGCGAAATATCGTTGTGTTGGGCATGATAGAGCAGCGAGCGGTCGGGAATGTCTTTAAGGCGGTATTGCAACTCTTGAAGGTTACGCAAACGCATTATTTCACTTCCGTCCTCGGGATTGCGTATTATAAAATCGCCGAAACCGAAGTTATCCATGATTGCCTTGCCCAAATCAACCGGCAATGCCTTGCTGTTCTTGTCTACAAACGTACCGGCAAAACTCGAAACACGGTCGCGATTTTCAATATCACTGCTCTCGATGATAAGCGGCAGGTAGGGGTCACGCTCACGCAACTCGTGAGCGAGGCGCAAGCCGGCAGACGCGTCCTTGACACCGCCACGCTTGAACGACACGTCACTGATGACACCCAAGATGTGGTCGTGGTACATATCATACAGTGCCAACGCTTCCTCGTAGTCGCGCGCTAACATCACCTTTGGACGACCGCGCATACGCAACATTCCCTCGTGAGCATTCAGCGCCTCGGTACTGAAGCGCTTGCTTTGGCGCAAAATAAACTTATACAGCGTGGGCAGTATTGACGAGTAAAACCTGACGCTGTCTTCAACCAGCAGAATCATTTGCACTCCCACGTCAAGCACGTCTTGCTCGGCATTGAGTTTATCCTCCAGCAACTTGATAATTGCCAACAACAAGTCCACGTTTCCCAACCACGAGAACACATAGTCCACCGCATCAAGATCCTCCCCCATCAGCCGGCGCGACACCTCGCGAGAGAATGGAGTTAACACCACTACCGGCACATCGGGTTGCAACTGCTTGATGCGACGCGCTGTAACAAACGTTTGTGACAGGTCGACACCCGGCATGGCTATCACGAGGTCGTAGTGTCCGGTGCTTACCGCTTGCAATGCCTGCTCGTTGTTGCTCACTCGCGTCACTCGTGGAGGAGCACTCAAGTTTAAACTTGAATACTCCATGAACAGTTGTTCTTCAACACGACCGTCTTCCTCAAGTATAAACGCGTCGTAAGTGCTGGCAATCAGCAACACGTTATGCACGCGTTGTTGCATCAAGCGGTCGAAGGCAGTGTCCTTCAAGTATAACTGGCTTAAAAATTGCTCGTTCATGTCGGGGTGTTAAGTAGAGGGGCGATAATCTGACTAACTATTAAAACGAACACAACAGGTAATATCTTATGTAAACCGCAATAAAATTTGGAAAGGCTATTAAGATTTTGTAACTTTGCCGAATATTTACAAACGAAACATACTATTTAAAAAATACTTTATTATTAACCATTTAACACCTCAAAACTGCATGAAGAGAATTTATACCCTTCTAACACTTGCCGTGTTGGCAACCGCGTCAGCATTGGCGGGGAGCGCGGTGTTTGACTTCACCGACAATGCTCTGTCAATGTTTGACGGCATCACCGGCACGAGCAACAACGGCAATGACGGTGACATCACCTCAACTGTGTCGACTGTTGCCAATGGAGTGACACTGACGGTGAGCCCGGCAACCGGCACAACACCCAATCGCATTTGGGAATCGACAAGCGGCTACGAACTGCGCATGTACACGGGCACGATGGTGATTTCGGTTGCTGACGGCTCGAAAATCACAAGCATCGAGACTGAGAGCGGTTCCAAAGCGGGAACCCCGGTTCCCTCGGTAGGCACTTGGTCCGAAAAGAGTTGGACCGGCGAAGCCGAAAGCGTGACGCTGACCTTCACCACCCAATATCAATTCAAGAAAATCACTGTCTATACCGACGGTGACAATGGTGGTGGTGACGAGCCCGGCGGTGATGAACCCGGTGGCGGCGATGGAGGTGACGAGCCCGGCGGTGATGAACCGGTCGGCACCAATGCTCTCTTTGACTTCCACAACAACGGCTTGACGATGTTTGACGGCATCACCGACACGAGCAACAACGGCACCGATGGTGATTTCACCGAGAACAAGACCGTTACGGTCAATGGCATCAGCCTCACGGTGAGCCCGTCCGGAGCATCGGCAGCCAACCGCTTCTGGAACGACTACAACAACGGCTTGCAACTGCGTATGTATGGCGGTACTATCACCATTGCAGCACCCGCAGGCTACGTACTCAAGAGCGCTACTATCGAGTATGGCGACCGCAACGGGGATCCCTCCGCTTCGACCGGCTCAATCTCAAGTGGACAGTGGACAGGCAACGCGTCACGCCTTGTACTCACCTTCAGCCAGCGCACCGACCTCAACAGCATCGATGTAACCTTTGCCGAGGGCGAGGGTGACGGCGACGAGCCGGGTGATGACGATGTCAACCCCATCACCAACTTCTTTGAGATGGCCGCTCTTGACGATGGCACCGAGTTCACTTTCAATAACAACTTGTATGTGCTCTATCAGAACGGCAAGTACCTCTACGGTCGTGCTTTGTATGACGAAACCGATGAAGACGGCTATACCGTCACTTATCTGTCCGACGGTTTGCTCTTCGGCGACGTGGGCTATGAGTATGAGCCGGGCGACATTATTCCTGCCGGTTGGAAAGCCACCAAGACGACCTTCCGCAGTTGCATCGAGGCTACCGGCATGACCGGTTTACAAGAGCCCATCGGCAAGGTCGAGGACGAGGCTTACATCGCTGCCTATAACAACGACGACTACTTCGCCGACTGGTGGGAGGACTACGACATGAATGCCTTCTACGAGTTTACCGGCAAGACCTACGACATGCCCGATGAAAGCGGAAACTTCAAGATCTACGGCATCGGTTACGATGAGAATTACGATGAGATTGAAACCTACATTGACGGTTACAACAAGTTCGGCATCGAGATACCCGAGCCCATTGAGGGGCGCACCTACACCATCACCGGCTTCTCCACAATGTACAACAATAACTGGCAGTTCTATCCCATCACTATCAGTGAGGACCCGGGAACTCCGATGTGGAAGATTTGGTACACCGCCGAGGACGGCGAGGAGTACCGCGTGGGCGATGACCTGTATATCGGATATGTGGACGAGGATAACAAACTCATCTATGTCACCGACAATGCAACTGAGGTCTACTTCGACTTATATGATTGGCTTTTCGGCAGTTGGGACGAAGAGTGGGAACCCGACTGGGCTGCTATTGACTGTGGTGGCAACGACGACTTGTTCAACCAAATCAAGGCGATGAATGCTATCAAGGCTAACACCTTGTTCATCACCGTACAGGACAATCTCACCAACCCGCGTTGGGAAGTCAGCGTGGCTCCCGAGGCTCTCGAAGGAACCGATGTGGAAATTTTCTACAACACGTTGACCATGGACAACCCCATCGAGACTGCAGTGCGCGGTCTCTATCTGGGTAACTGCATCGAAATGTTCGAGGGCTACCTCGTTGAGAACGAGGGCAAGACTTACCTTGCCGACACCAAGGATTTTGCCGATGCAGAGCAGTACATCGAGTTAGACCGCACCGTGATGGATCGCACCGACTTCCCATTCAACGTCGGCGGCAAGTATTCCATGCGCTCTATCATCAAGATTGGCGAGGAATGGGAACAGTCCGAAGACGAGGATGATGATGACGAATGGCTGGCACCCGCCAAGGTCCGCAGCACCGAGGGTAAGGCCCTGAACAAGAAAGGACGCACCCCCAACGCTGCAGTTCACAAGAATGCCCGTCGAGTCAAGCGCAACATGCTTACCGACGATCCCGCTTACTTCACCAACTTCACGCTGATTCCTGTCGACAACTTCGAAGAGTTGGAGCCTGCCGAGGGCGGCAACAAGTATGATGTCAACGGTGACGGTAAGGTCAACGTGGCAGATGTCAATATCATTCTCAACGACATTCTCAATGGCGGTACCGACATTGACCTCGATATCAACAATGATGACGCTGTGAATGTTGCCGACGTGAACGTCGTTCTCAACTATATACTCACGCACTCTGACGAGTAATCAAGTATAGTAAACTCAAACAATTTTAAAGCCGGTGCTCTGATGAGCACCGGCTTTCTCGTTTCATTTAATCAGGGCGAGTCTGCCAACTTTCCCGCCGCTTGTTCTCAACTGCGCGTTTGCAATGCCTCCATTATTTGGGATTGCAACAGTTCGGCCAACTCGGGATTGTCCTCTATCATCTGCTTGGCAGCATCGCGACCTTGCCCCAACTTGTTACCGTCGTAACTGAACCACGAGCCACTCTTCTTGATAACACCGCACTCAACGCCGAGGTCGATTATCTCACCTATTTTGCTGATGCCGTGACCGAATAAAATCTCGAATTCACACTTGCGGAACGGAGGAGCCACCTTGTTCTTCACGACCTTGACTCGTGTCAGGTTACCGTACACGTTGTCACCGTCCTTCAACTGCCCTATGCGACGTATATCAAGGCGGACACTCGAGTAGAACTTCAACGCGTTTCCACCGGTCGTTGTCTCGGGGTTGCCGAACAACACACCCAACTTGTCGCGCAATTGGTTGATAAAGATACAGCAGGTGTTGGTCTTGCTGATTGTGGCGGTCAACTTGCGCAAAGCCTGCGACATCAAGCGCGCCTGAAGTCCCATTTTGCTCTCGCCCATCTCACCCTCAATCTCGGCTTTAGGAGTAAGGGCGGCAACGCTGTCAATCACGATGATGTCTATCGCGCTCGAACGAATGAGTTGATCGGCAATCTCAAGTGCTTGCTCGCCGTTGTCGGGTTGCGAAATCCATAGGTTGTTGACATCGACACCGAGGCTCTCGGCGTAGAAACGGTCAAAGGCATGCTCGGCATCGATGATGGCGGCAATGCCACCTTGCTTTTGTGCCTCGGCAATGGCGTGAATAGCCAGTGTCGTCTTTCCGCTCGACTCGGGACCGTAGATCTCGATAATGCGACCGCGAGGATAGCCCCCCACACCGAGGGCGAAGTCCAGCCCTATTGAACCGGTGGGAATTACCTCGATGTTCTCAATCTTGTCATCACCCATCTTCATGATTGAACCGCGACCGTAGGTCTTGTCAATTTTCTCCATCGCCATCTGCAAGGCCTTCAACTTCTCGGGCGAGACAGCGGGACGTTCGGGGGCGGCAGGTTGCTGCACACCGGTTTCGTTGATGTTTTCTTCCATTGTTCTATTGTTTGATTGTTATTGTTTCACGATGCAAAGGTAACAGCCCACAGTGCAGACAAACTGCACTGTTGCGTTAAAAAGTGTTTATTTTACATGAGACTCGGTGTGCGGATAATCAACAGTGTAATGAAGTCCGCGACTCTCCTTGCGCTCCTTTGCCTGACGCATAATCAGATAACCCACGTTGATAATGTTGCGCAACTCACATATTCGACGACTCACCTTGCTTGTCTTGAACAGTTTCTCCGTTTCTTCGTATAATATGTCAAGACGGTTCCACGCGCGATCCAAGCGAAGGTTGCTGCGCACGATACCCACATAAGCACTCATTATCTCGCCCACTTCTTTCTCGCTTTGGCTGATGAGCACCAACTCCTCGGGGTGCTGGGTGCCCTCATCGTTCCACACGGGCACATCATCGCGATAGTCGTAGTGGTTGTGATGTTCTATGGCATGGCGAGCGGCAGCATCGGCATACACCACAGCCTCAATCAACGAGTTGCTTGCCAAGCGGTTTCCTCCATGCAAACCGGTGCACGAGCATTCGCCCACCGCGTACAGCCGTCGTATCGACGAGCACGCGTTCAAGTCGACCTTGATGCCGCCGCACAGGTAGTGCGCTGCCGGCACTACCGGGATGTAGTCGCGAGTTATGTCAATGCCCAGTTCGAGACAGTGCTGATAGATATTGGGAAAGTGGTGGCGAGTCTGCTCGGCATCTTTGTGAGTGACATCGAGATAGACGTGGTCTTCGCCACGCTGTTTCATCTCGCTATCGATGGCGCGTGCCACGATGTCGCGCGGAGCGAGCGACAAGCGTTCGTCATACTTGTGCATAAACTCCTCTCCGGCGAGATTGCGCAACACGGCACCATAGCCACGCATCGCCTCGGTAATCAAGAATGCGGGACGGTCGCCGGGGTGATACAATGCCGTGGGGTGAAACTGCACGAATTCCATGTCCTTCACCGTACCTTTGGCACGATAGACCATGGCAATACCGTCACCGGTAGCAATCAGCGGATTGGTCGTCGTGTGATAGACACTGCCTATACCACCGGTAGCCATTAGTGTCACGCGAGAGAGGAACGTGTCCACACTGCCGGTTTGCTGATCCAACACGTAGGCACCGTAACACTCTATATCCTCGGTTCGACGTGTTACAATCTTGCCCAGGTGGTGCTGAGTGATGATTTCGACAGCGAAATGCTCCTCAAACACGTCGATATTGGCATGTTTTTTCACGGCACGCACGAGCGATGTCTGTATCTCGTGACCCGTGTTGTCGGCATGATGTAAAATGCGGAATTGACTGTGACCGCCCTCGCGATGAAGATCGAACTCGCCGTTTTCGTTGCGATCGAAGTTCACTCCCCACTCGAGAAGTTGGCGTATTTGCTCCGGAGCCTCGGTAACCACTTTGTGCACGGCAGCCGTGTCGCTCAACCAGTCGCCGGCAACCATCGTGTCGTGTATGTGCTGCTCGAAGTCATCAACGGCAAGGTTTGTCACGCTTGCCACTCCGCCCTGAGCGAGGTCGGTATTGGCCTCGGAGAGCGTACTCTTACAGATTAATGCCACAGAACCGGTACCCGCCACTTTTAACGCAAAACTCAAGCCGGCAACACCGCCGCCGATTATCAAATAGTCATATTTTCTTGTCATCGCATTTAAATTTATGTCTCTATCCTGACCCGTCAGCCCCACCGACGGAAGATAATACAAAGTTACGAAAAACTTTTCACTCTACTGCCTTACGCCTCACGATTTTCAGTTACCGCGTCGAAGTGGTAACGCACGATGCCGAGGTCGACTTTGCTGTACGGCCCCCACGAGCACGTGGACTCCACGCTCACCCCGTCAGGCTGAAGAACAAACATGAATTTCTGTTGATTGATTGCTGTCGGTGCCAACAGCGCCGCTTCCACACCGCGAGTGAACCACTCGGGCACCGCCCCCACGCACAACGAACGGGAGACTTGATCGATGCTCTTAATGCGATGCGGCTTGCCCGCGTCGGTGCCGTAACCCAACGAAATGACACACACCAACTTCTCGGCTTCACCGACAGCGACACGACGATTTTTCCTATAGGTCAATGCCACCCAACAGGTGTTAAGCCCCATGCGCTGCGCCTCGAGTACAAGACGCTCGCCGTAGTAGCCGCACGTCTCCTCAAGGTGAGGCATCTGCTTGTTGCCTACGAGTGCGATATAATTGAGCACACCACGGAACTTGCCGTAATGTGCCAAAAAACTCTTCCCGAATGCATCGGGCTCATTTATCAATAATTGAATGTTCAAGCCACTCGCCTTGTTGCACTCGTCAATCAACTGTTGCAACGCCTCCACTTTGTCCGGCTCAATCGGACGTTCTTCATAACTGCGCACACTGTGACGAGCCTTGATAGCCTCTTCTATTGTCATCATTATCTCGAACCTTTAAATTCCGCTATGTATAATCCCGAAGCCCACGAAACGGTCGTAACGCTCGCCCGACGGACGATAATAAACCTTCACCAAGTATTCGTTTGTCGTTTGGTATTTATTGCCGTCTATCAAGTCATATCGAGGCACTGTCGTGCCATCGGGAACGAAAGCATATTGATAGTTGTACGCTCCTTGCTTGAGCAACAACTGCACCTCATAACAACCGGTCGACGCGTCATAGTGCATCACGCGTGACGATGCCGGCAAGCCACGAGTCAACTCGCCGTCGAGTATCACATTGCCTCCCGTGACAGGACCGCCGGTGTCAAGCGTGAAGTGAGTCCACACGTAGTCGCTCGCGCAGTCGGCCTCGTCCCACGAGTACTCGGCATTGCGAATGGTGAAGTGTCCCATTTGGGTCTTGTCGTAAAGATATTGTGTATAACGCCGTGGCTCATCACGATTGAGTGTAACGTGGTAAAACGGCTCAAAATATTGCCAACGCTCCACTCCCATGTTCATACCGTGACTGTTGACGATTTCAAATCGACGGTACTCGTTGGTGGCGGAGAAAATCAACTCGCTACGGTGTTCATAGGTCACCTTGCCGGGTGCCACCATCGTGGGCGACTTGACCACAACGGCACTTGCATCACGATTGTTCTGAGTAATCACGCTCGTCAAGTCGTTATATGCGTCACTCACAACACCGGGACGATAGGTGATGTCATAACTTAACTGCTGGTGCTCGTCGTTATAGTCAACATCGGTGCTCGTCGTCACCTCACACACAACATTCACTATGTTTTCGCACACCGAAAATCGGCGTTGCAACAACACATGACCGGGGTCGTCCTGCTCGTAAACCACTACCACATAATTGCCGCTGCGAGTGATTTTGAAATCATCATTGGGCAGCATGAAGCGGTAAGTGTAAAACGACGTGAACGTTGCCTCGTTTTGCTCCCACTCATCAATGTCGCCATAGTTGAAGCCGTCAACCCACTCGCTCTCGACAAGCGTGGCGGTCGGGCGCCACAAGGCATCACAATGATACACGCTGTAACGCAGATATTCGACATCGTAATCAAGCACATCAAACTTCACTTCCAGCCGTTGGTCGCTGTCAAGCACCATAACCGGGGGAAAATAGGGGTCATCGGGCGGAGCCACAGTGACAGTGTGCACACGATTATCCACTATCAAATCGCGTGTGTCACCGTCAGCCCAACCCACAGCCGACGCGGTGAGCGACACGAGACACAACAACAATATTATACATATTGACATCATGCCACAAAGGTACAAATAAAATTCAAAATTTCAGCACACTATTCCACGCCGCGCCACATTCTCATGTAAAACCCCGCGCCTATCTCACGTGAATCTGCGTAAATCATCGTAAGCGCCCATGAGGGCGAAATATAGATAATCGTGGGCGAAGCCCTCATCTCGACCGGAGGTCGAGACGTTTGTGTAACCCCGTTTGGAGCGCGACAGCGCGACAAGCGGGGCTGTCGTGTCACACGGCATCGTCGCCCGACGGGCGACTCATCTGCCGGCACACGGCATGGGCAGATGGGTCGGCTTTCAGCCGACTTCACTATCATTCACCCTGCCCACGGTGTCGCTGCGCTCCACCGCGGGTTACACAGATTACTCGCCCTTTGGGCGAGACTATGTTGCCGTTAGGTGACTTGTTTCTCTTAGTACGGTGTCGCCCGGAGGGCGAAATATAGATAACCGTAGGTGTCGCTGCGCTCCACCTACGGATCGCAGACGACACCGCGCGCTGCCTCTGAAAGAGGCTATATCTCATCGCCCTTTGGGCGAGGCGTCTGTGTATAGGGCAAGGCGCAGCCCAAGGTGGTAGACGCGGTACGTCGGCGTGCTGCCGCTCCGGTCCGAAACGCGGCAGCGCCTCGCGCCGCTGCGCCAACCGCCACCGCGGAACACGCGGTAAGAGCCCGAAGACGGTCCGGTGGGGTTCGTCGACGGTCTGGTGGGGTTCGTCTGCGAATCGCTGCTATAACTGCCATATCGGTCCTGACACCATTCTCTCACATTACCGCTCATGTCATACAATCCTAACTCATTCGCTTTCTTCTTGCCGACAGCATGGGTGCCTTTACCACGGTAACCGTCATACCATGCCACCTCATCGATATTGTTACTTCCGGAATACTTATAACCGGCACTCTCGCTGCCTCCGCGAGCCGCATACTCCCACTCAGCCTCGGTG
>CALDIF010000066.1 GCA_937901905.1 uncultured Porphyromonadaceae bacterium
CTATGCCGTGCATATTCAGTTGATGGATCAGGGCGTACTGCCTGAGCATATCCTTGTCTCGGGCATTCCGGTACGAAAATCACTTTACGAGCGTTTGGACAAGGAAGATGCGAAGCGACACCTTGGCCTCACACCGGATTGCAGACATCTTTTGATCATGGGTGGCAGCATGGGCTGCGGCCCGATCCCGCAGCTGCTGGAAGTGCTTTCCTCTGTCGCAGGACAGGATATTGAAATCAGCGTCATCTGCGGCAATAATGGAAATCTATACCGGGAGCTCTTTGATGAATACAGATCTTTCGACCGTATCCATCTTTACGGCTTCGTGCAGGATATATCCCTGATGATGGACTGCGCCGATCTTCTGCTGACGAAGCCGGGCGGAATCAGCACGACCGAAGCCGCAGTCAAGCGTCTTCCTATGGTGCTGGTCAACGCCGTTGCCGGCTGCGAGGCCTACAATCTGAGCTTCTTTGTAGGAAGCGGCGGCGCTGTTTCCGCAGAAACAGAGCATGAGCTGGCGGAAAGCTGCCTCCGTCTTTTACACGATGATAAAGGGCGGACAGCCATGGCGCAGGCGCTGGAAAGAATCATCCTTGGAAATAACAGAGAGGTCATTTATTCTGCTATGAAGCTATTATCGGAAAGGAACTGTGTATGGACGGCATGAAGCAGGCAATGCCCAAGGTCGAAAGCACAGGAGTCGAGGGGACAGGTTCGCTGACTCATTCCCGCGGCTCAGAGTCGAGGGGGGACAGAGTCGAGGGGACAGGGATCCATAATGCTTCTTTCAGTGATGGCTTAAATACCTCTTTATAATACCGGTTGGCCGATATGACGAGCCACAGTAAGGTTCTTTGAACAATCCTTTTCCGCTTGCGCAACAGAAATGACCTCTCCCGCAATCTCCGCTTTCTTTTCCTCCTCTGTTCCTTTATGTTATAGGCAACTAAAACTGGGAGGATCATATGAAAGCGAAAAAAGGTATGTCAAACAAAATGTTCAATGGCATCTGGGGCACCGTGACGGCTCTGTTGCTGATTCTGTGCGTTGCCGTTAATGTTGCCGCGGGTATGTTCACCGGTGTGCTGGATAGTTATCTGGGCGGTGGAGAAATGACCGTGACCAAAATAGAAGGATCCGAAAATTGGAATTCACAGTATTATCCAACGGAAACAGGCTCCCTTGCGGATGCAAAAGCTAAGAGCGACATCGTATCCGAGCAGATCACGGATGAGGGGATTGTGTTGCTGAAGAACAACGGTATTCTTCCCCTGGCAGAAAACAGTACGCTCACTCCGCTTGGATACGGATATCTGAATCCCTCTTATTCCGGCACCGGCGCCGCTGCGTCCAAGGATGACACCATGGTAACGGTTGAGCAGGGCCTTACCGCCTGTTTTAAAATCAATACGGCAGCTGTTAGAAAAATGGAAGCCGGAACAGCAGTGTCTCCCGACGCGGCAAACGGAACTCCCGCACTGGACTTTGACAAGAGCTCTCTTCAGGCAAACAGTTCCGGTAAAGCTGCAATGCTCTGGGAGTACCCGCTTTCCACTTATACAGGCATTGAAAAGGAGATCGAGGGGACGACCGGCATTGTTTTCATCCGCAGGACCGGTTCCGAGGGATTTGACAAACGCTTTTATGCCTATGATGACGGCACGCCGCACTACCTTGCCCTGTCCCGGCAGGAAAAGGAACTGATCCGTTTCGCGAAGGAGCAATGCGGTTCTGTCATCGTCGTTCTGAACACTGCGAATGCGATGGAGCTTTCCCCTCTCATGCAAGGCGAATATGAAGCTGATGCGATTCTGTGGATCGGAACGGCCGGTTCCAGAGGGTTTGCGTCACTCGGCAAAATTCTTTGCGGAAAGGTCAACCCTTCAGGAAGACTCGCCGATATTTACCCCGTTGACTTCACTGCTGACCCCACTTATGCAAACTTCGGCGCTTATTCCTATGTCAACTCGGATGTCACCGACACCAGCCGCGTAGGCAATCAGGGCACTGTGCCGAGAAAATTTGTGGAATATGAAGAAGGCATTTACCTCGGCTATCGCTACTATGAAACCGCAAACCTTGTCAATCCCGATTTTGTTTACGGCGAGCTTGACGGTCGCGGGGCGGCGGCCACAGTCGGCGCTGTCGCATATCCTTTCGGGTATGGGCTTTCCTATACCTCCTTTGAGCAGAAAATTATCAATTTTGACGACAAAAAAGACACCGTTACCGTTGAGGTGGAGGTAAAGAACACCGGAGACATTGCCGGTAAGGAAGTCATCCAGCTGTATTATAATCCGCCGTATACAGAGTATGACAGGGAAAACAAAATTGAGAAAGCTGCCGCGAATCTGATCGGTTTTGCGAAAACCTCTCTGCTTGCCCCCGGCGCCTCCGAAACTGTCACCATCCGTTTTGAAAAAGAAGAGATGAGCTCCTACAGCTATCTGCATGCCAACAGCGACGGAACGATCGGCTGTTATCTTCTGGAGGCGGGAAACTATTCGATCGATTTAAAGAACAACTCTCACGACCTGATCGAATCGAGAACTGCTACAGTTTCCAAGACTGTATATTATGAGGGTGAAAACGCGCGCGGCAGCGAAAAAGAAGCGCAGTCTCAGCTGAATGAAGAAGGAGAAGCCGTGCTTCTCGGGAACAGAGACTATCAGGCAGCAAGCAACCGGTTTGATACACTGAATGCCTATATGCAGACAGAGGATGTCACCAATCTTTCCCGCAGCGACTGGGCGGGGACACAGCCGACTGCTCCGGACAACCGGGAAAAGGAAGCGCCGCAGCTTGCACTGGACGAGTTTGAGCGCATGGCCAATTACAGCCCCTCTGCTGATGTCCTGCTCGGCAACAGCGAGGAAAGCCTTGTCTACGCATCCGAACCGGTGAAAAGCGGTTGCGAAAACGGTATGACGCTGATTGATCTCCGCGCTGTTCCGTATGACGATGAAAAATGGGATCTCCTTCTGGATGAAATTGACTGGAGCCGGGATCAGGCCGAGATACAGGAGCTCCTGTATGTAGCCGCCTTTCAGACGCGCCCTGTGACTTCTCTCGGCAAACCGGCGACTGTTGACAAAGACGGGGCAATGGGCTGGAGCACTGAAGGCGCTTCCTGCTGGGCCTCGGCAAACCTGATCGCCTGCACCTGGAATGTTGATCTGCTTTATGAAATGGGCAAGTGCATCGGAGAGGAAGGCCTTCAGTCGGGGATCAATGGCTGGTATGCTCCGGCGGTGAATATCCACCGTTCCCCTTTCGCCGGCAGAAACTATGAATACTATTCGGAGGATGGCTTCCTTTCCGGCAAGCTGGCGGCCGCTGCAGTAAGCGGTGCCGGAGAAAAAGGAGTTTTCTCCTATCTCAAGCATATGGTTCTGAACGATCAGGAAACCTACAGGGCGCTTTTTCTGGCGACATGGGCCACCGAGCAGGCTGTACGGGAAATCTATTTAAAGCCGTTTGAAATCTGCATTAAAGAAGCAAAAAGCGCCATCCGCTATATCTCGGACGATCAGGGAACCATCAGCCAAAAGGTCATCCGCTCCGCTACAGGCATCATGTCTTCCCAGAACTGCATAGGCGGTATCATCGGGTTTGCCCATTACGGCATGCTGACTGGTGTGCTCCGCGACGAATGGGGCTTTACCGGTGCTGTCGTGACAGATCTTTATCCCTCCACTATGGCAGCCATGCGTGACATGTCATTGAGAGCCGGAACAGACATGTTCATGAATACAAACGGTACCTATGCGGAAGACTATGACAGCGACACCGCAAAGAGCTGCATGCGCAATGCCATTCACAACATTGCCTATATGACTGTAAACTCCAACGCCATGAACGGGGTTACTCCCGGTTCCTCCTTCAGCTACGGTATGAGTCCGTGGAGATGGCTGCAGTATGGATTGACAGCTCTTCTGGCCGGGCTGGCTGTTATGCTTGTTGTGATCATGATCCGCAGAACAAAAAAGAACAAAACCTGAATCACTCCTCCTCTTTTACAGCCGGGCAGCACAAATTCCCTCCCGGCTGTAATTTTTATAGCTGACTTTTTCTTCACGGAATGATATACTTTTATGACATACCCCCGGATTTGAGGAAAGGAACGAAGAAATGGTTCGTATCGCAATTGTCGATGACGACAGCAGGGATATTGAATTGTCGTCAGCATTTATCGCGAGATATTTCAGCAACAGTGGACAGCTCTTCAGACTCAGTACCTTCACGGATGGCCTGTTCTTTATGAATGACTATAAACCGGTTTATGATATTGTTTTTATGGACATCGATATGCCGCTTTCAAACGGCATGGATGTTGCCAGAAAACTGCGGCTGAAGGACGCTTCCGTGATCCTGGTTTTCATGACCAATCTTGCCCAGTATGCCGCCGAGGGATATGACGTGGACGCTGTGGGCTTTCTGGTCAAGCCGATTGATTACTTCAGCTTTGAACTGAAAATGCGTAAGGCTCTCCATATACTGGAGAGCCGGAAGGATGTCCATTTTCTGATGAATCTCAACAGCGGTGAAGGCATCAGCAGAAAGCTGATTTCAGCCGGCGACATCTGCTATCTTGAAGTATTGGATCACAATGTCACTGTCCATACAGAAAAGGAACGATATGTGATATGGAGCAGTCTGAAGGAGTGCGCCGACAGGCTGAAAGACGCACACTTCTCCTTTATCAGCAGATACACGCTTGTTAATCTGAAATATGTGGAGAGGATCGAATCAGATCACCTCATTGTTCACGGTGAGCGCCTTTCTCTCAGCAGATCGAAAAGAAAAGCTTTTCTGCAGGAACTGACTGCCTTTTACGGAGGAATATAAATGCTTGACTTTCGGCAAAGCTTCTTTTTCCTGGAGCTGCTTGCTGCCGCACCGATTTTTTGCTCCAATATGAAGCCGGGCAGCCGGTCGCCTTTAACAGGATTGCTTGTGATCCTCTCATCTTTCCTGCTGTCCAGTCTGTCTGTTTTCTACCGTTTTCAGTCATACGGTTTTGCCGGCAAAATTATGTGGGTCGGATATTATCTTCTGATCTTCTGCCTGATGGCTGCTGTCGTTCTCTGCTATCGCAAAGCCACGGTGATGGAGCTTCTGGTTGTTGCAGTCCTTTCCTATTCCGCTCAGCATCTCGGTTATAACATCTGGATGCTGATTGCCATCGGCACGCATCTCCCCCTGTCTATCGAAACGGTTTTTTCCGCTCCTTATCTCCTGCTTCAGGCGGCATGTTACCTCGCCGTTTATCTGACGCTCTATTTCACTGTCGGCAGGCAGTTCGAAATTGACAGCACCAAAATCCGAAACCGTCGGCAATGGCTGCTGTCCTGCTTTTCCCTTCTTTTCATCGCGATCGCGTTCAATCTGTTTTTTATTCCGGCGGACGGAAATGCCCGTTTCAGCCTTTTTTTTATCGATTCCATCTGTACGCTTTTCGGGATTGTCACTATCTGCCTGATCACGAAGCGCGACGCGCTGGAAAACGACCTTGCCCTCATGGGGCAGATCTGGCGGCTTCGGCAGGAGCACTACGAAATCACAAAAGAAAGCATGGATATCATCAATGTCAAATGCCATGATATGCAGAAAGCAATCTCTTCTCTGTATGTAAACCGTGCCGGCCCTATGGATCAGGATACTCTGGATGAAATTCGGAACAGTATCAGGATTTACGACGCCGTATTCCATACCGGAAATGAAGCGCTGGATGTGCTGTTGACAGAAAAAAGCTTTCTCTGCAGGAATGACGATATCCGTTTCACCTGCGCCGTGGACGGCGGCGCGGTGGATTTCATGAGCACGGCGGATATTTACGCGCTCTTCGGCAACATCCTCGATAACGCCATTGAAGCCGTGCGCCTGCTCCCGCGGGAGGAGGACAGCCGCAGGGTAATTGACTGCACCATCCGTGCAAAGAACAGCTTCCTGGTTATTCAGGAACAGAATTACTATGACGGCGTACTGAAAATAAAAAGCGGTTTTCCCGTTACCTGCAAGCAGGATACGAATTATCACGGTTTCGGCATGAAGAGCATTCAGTTGGTCGTGGATAAATACGGCGGGAATCTCTCTTTTTCCGCCAATGAAAATATCTTTGTGCTGGATATTCTGATCCCCATTGAAAAAAGGGAAAGTGACAGTGAAAGAAAATGCTGAAAACAGCAGAATTTAAAACGGAAAGCCTTATTTTTTTATACTTGCGAATTTGGAGGAGACCATGAAAAAAGACGGTTTTCTTAACAAACTCCCGCCCGGCCTGATCAAAGCCGATCAGGTTACGATCATCCCGGAGGCGGCGCTTGGCTATCTCGTCGGTCCTGCGCTGGCGGCTACGGCTAACGCAGTTCTTGCCAACTACTTCAACGCCTATATGTCCAACGTTTTGAATATCAACCGTTGGGCGAGTTGGTTTTTTACCTGGATCCCCGTGATTTCCGTGGTGTTTGTCATTCTCGGTAATATTCTGGTTGGGAGGCTGGTGGACAAGAACATCACGCGGGCAGGAAAAGCGCGGCCTCTGATCCTGCTCTCTGTCCCGCTGAGCATTCTTGGGCTGCTCGTCCTGTTCGTACTTTCCCCCTATGTCAACGAGACCATGCCGGAGAAACAGTCGGCGGCGCTCGTCCTTCTGGCGATTGGCTATATTCTGTGGTTTGCTGTAGCCTACCCGATGTATTCCACCCCGCATGCGGCGTTGGTGGGCCTCTCCACCCGCAGCAGCAAAGATCGCGGTTTGCTTGCTGCCATCTCCAACGCCAGCGCTATGGCTGCCATGGGGATCGCAAGCATGGTGTTGCCTTTCTTCCTGCGGTTACTGTTTGTATATGATATGAATCCTTCCGCAGGAAGCCCTGTATATAACGACGCCGGTGCGATCGAGTATTATACAGATGCTTCCGGCGCGGTAATCTATGATGGCCTTGCATCCTATCAGCACTGGAAAATTTTCGTGATTGCGCTGATGATCACAACAATTATCGGTGCCATCGCCGAATATCTTTTCACGCGCGAGCGCGTCGATGAACTCGCGCAACAAACCGTATTGCCGCTGCTCGCGACGACGTTGACGTGCCACGGCATCGCGCTTGGCAACGCGGTCGTCGTCATTGTCGCCGGCATCGTCCTCGTTGACATCGTATAGCGTCAGGTCGACAAAACGCAACAGACCTATTATCATGTTAACGCTCGCCGACATCTTGAGCATCATCGCTTCGTCGCTTGCGACAGCGATGAGCAAGTCGTCACGACCGGCACGGTGCATGGCGTCGTTGTGCTTCATTATCGCCTCGACCGCCTTGCGCCCCTCGTTGTTGGTGTCGGTGAGTATGCCTATGCTTTTCCATGAGCCGAGGCGTTTGTGCAGCGACAACAGGTAGGCCGGCAACATCGCCGACGGGTCAACCGCGCTCTTCGTGACCACGGTCACGAGTCCGTAACCGTCCTTGTCCTTGCGCTCGTCAACCCGTTGCACGTACTCGGGGTGGTGACGGTCGGGACCCACGTAGGTGCGGTGCAGCACCTTGTCGTCGGGGAACGCGGCGAGCAGGTGGCGCAACACGGTGTTGTTGAAGGTCACCACGTTGCGACGGCTTCGATAGTTGGTCTCGAGGGTCGAGGTGACACAACGTCCTGCCATGTCGCGCTCCAACTCCTCGCGAAACAGTGCCGGCTCGGCGTTGCGAAAACGATATATCGCCTGCTTGCTGTCGCCGATAATGAGGTTGGTGGCACTCTCGCGCTGCGACAACGCCTCGTCGAGCAGCGGCTTGAAGTTGCCGTATTGGGCGCGACTCGTGTCTTGAAACTCGTCTATCATGTAACTGTCGAGCACGGTGCCCACGCGCTCGTACATGAACGGCACGTCGTCCTTGCTGCCTATCACGTGCTGCAACAACTCGTTGGTGTCCGAGATTAACACCGCGTTGCTCGTCTCCAACACTTCGCGCATCGACCGGTCAAGCATGCCTATCAGCGCCACTACGCCCAACCTACTGTGCAACGCCTCCAACGCCCTGAGCCGGAACACCGTTTCGCGCACGCCCGTCAAGTCGCGGTGCAGGCTCACGACATCATAGTCGGGCAAGGGGTCGTTTTTCAAATTTTTGCTCGTCGGCTTCAGGAACAGCCCCTCCACGTCACCCGTGGTGAACTCGCCGGTAAAAAATTTGCCGAGGCTCTTTTTGCCTGTCAACAATGCTTTGGCATTATCATAGTCCAGCAATGCGTTGAGCGCGCCTTTGCCGTTGACGTGTATCGGCTTCAAGCCGTGAGCCGACAGGATATTCCGCACCATTGCCGACAGGTCGAGCGCCTGCAACGGCTTGATGCGCGCCATCACAGCGTCGGCAAACGCGCTGATATACTGCAACTGCGGCTCGGCATCGGCTTCGGGCCGACGGCTGCCGAAGAAGTATTCGCGCAACTCGTCGATGTGGGCGCGAAACAACTCGAGGTTCAACAAGCGGCACAGCGTGCGCAGTGTGTTGCCCTCGTAGAGCGACTTCCAGTTCTTGCCGGCGGCAATCTCGTTATCCATACACTGCTTCACCCATCTCACCACGTTGCGATAACGCTTGTCACCGCCACTCACACCCAACTCGAGCAGGAAGTTATTTACCGCCACAGCCTCCACGTAGGCGGCATCGACCTGCAGGTCGTAGTCGCTGTCGCGGTCGAGTTCGTGGGCAAAGGCTCGCAACACGGTCTGGAAGAACGCGTCTATCGTACTCACGTTGAACATGTTGTAGTTGAGCAGCAACTCGCTCAGCGCGGTCGATGCGCGCTGCTGCAAGATCACCGTCACGTCACCGTCACACCGCAACGCGCCCGCAAAGTCCTTGTAGTAGTTGCTCGCGGTGGGGGTCATGGCGAGCGTGTATAGTTCGTCCACGATGCGACGTTTCATCTCGTCGGTGGCCTTGTTGGTGAAGGTGATGGCGAGAATGTGACGGTGTCGGTTGGCATCGCGGCGCACTTCGAGGGTGTGACTGCCGTCGCTATGGTCGGTGCGCTTGAACAGCAGTTGCTCTATGTACAGTTTGGCGAGGTTATAGGTCTTTCCGCTACCCGCGCTCGCCTTTATAAGTTGCAGTCCGTTCATCAGGTTGTATATTTCACAGGGTAAAGCAGTTGCTTGAGAATGTATGGTTTACGGTCTTTTCAAGGCTGCACCGCATTGTATTGTCGCGAATTGTCGAGAGCCATAGGTTACAATAGACACTCGGCGCAAAAATACAAAAAAAATGCGTTCGGTAGTGGCAATTTCAAAAAAAACAATTAATTTTGCGCATTGTTTACTCTATATCATTTTAACAACTACTTTTAATTTACTATTGTACAATGGCTTACGTAATCAGTGACAGTTGTGTGGCTTGTGGCTCATGCGAGCCCGAGTGCCCCGTGGGTGCCATCACCGCCGGTGACATCTACGTCATCGACCCCGACACCTGCATCAGTTGCGGCACTTGCGCCGCCACTTGCCCCAACGAGGCAATCAGCGAGGAATAATCCCACTTTTTATTGACAATTTAACGCGCGAGGCGACCGTATCGGGACGCCTCGCGCGTTCGTTGTATTGGGGGGGGGAGAGAACATAATCTGACGAAAAGCCCCCCAAGGACTTGAGTCCTCGAGGGGCTTTTCTATCCCCCCTCATTCGGGAGGGGGGGCAGGGGGAGGTCCGTTGCCTCTCACTTGAGCACCTTCACCGTCGACACCGACCCGTCGGTGTACTCGGTGACGATGATGTTCATGCCGTCGAACGGACGGTCGCTCGTGCGACCCACCACGTCGACATATTGCACACGCTTCACCTCGCGAGTGCCGGTGAGGTCGTTGACACTTGTCGGAGTCGTAGGCAACGTGATTGCCGTGGGTTGCAACTCGAGTGTACTTGTCTCGCTAAGGCCGGTCTTGGGAGCACGGCGCGGAGCTTGGCTGCCACCGGTCTTGACCTTAACCACAGCGAGGAAGGTTAACTCGTTGTCCTCGTTACCGCTCTGCGCGAGATGAGACTCGATAGCATCGCTACGGTCACCGCAGAGGGTCCAATCGACACTGACAGCACCGCTCAGGTCGGCACCGTTGGTCTTGTCACCGCTCTTGGCGGGAATGACGAACATGCCGTCGCTCCACGTTGCGTTTGTCACGAGCACCACCTCTTGTGACTTGGGACGCACGAAGAAGAAGGTGCGACCGAGGTTGCTTACCACAGCACCGTTATCGCCGGTGTACTCGTCGTTGAAGTTAGCCATCGTCACCACGTTGGCGGCGGTCGAGTTCACGTCGGTACTGTACACGAGGTTACTGCTGCTGCTGGGCGTGGGGAGCGATTGCAACTCGATGGTGTAGTTGACATCGTCGGTGTAGCGACCTGTCACCGTTGCCGGGTAAATAAACTTGCCCACAAAACTTTGTGCCTCATCTTCAGCGTCTTCGAGGTTCGTGAAGTCGAGGATTACCCAGTTGCTCTGGTCCCACTCGTCGGCATTGGCGGCGTTGGGATACAAGGCTGCCACATAGTCTTCCCAACCCTCGAGGTTCTCACGCTTGGTGATTGACACGTTGCCCTGGTCCTTAGCCCACAACTTGGTGCCGTTAGCGTACACACCCACCAACTCGTCACTGATGGTGTATGTCGTTCCCGTAGTGCCAAACATCTCGATGTTGGCCAGCGGGGTGGCCTCCTTCTTGTAGATGTAAACGGGCAGACCTGCCGTCTCGCTGCTATAGGTATTGAACAGGTTGAACGACTTGTTGTAGCGCAGGTAGCGCGGCTGCTCGCTGTACATGTTAATCATGTGGGCAGTGCCGTCGGCATCAATCTCGATGGACCACTCGATGCTGTGTCCGGATACGGCGTTGGGGTCGGTGTTGACGTCGGTGAGCAACTGGTTGGTGCTGCCGCTCGTCTTGCCGTAGATAAAGCCGGTCGAACTGTTGGTCGAGCCGTTGGCGGTGTGGACGTACCAGTTGTCGCCGATCTGACGCATGGTGAACACGGCGAGGTCATCGTTGCCAAAGACATCGAGGTACTCACCGCGATAGCCCGTGTCGCCCGACTGCAGGAACAGCACCGGAGCGTCGTCGCGGTTGTTGGCCTTCTGCGTGCGAGTCAGCGACATGCTCTCGGCCTTGTTGACAATCACATAGACCGAGTTCGCGTTGAGTTCGCTCACGCCGGTGACGAGCGAATAGACGATACCGTTGCTCTTGACGAACGTGTAGGTGCGCTGCTCGGCCTCGCGGCTGTAGTAGCCGTCCTCCTCGGCGATGGCGCGCACGGTGGTCGTCTCGCTCACTGAGAAGCCGCCGGTGTACTCCATGCGGTTCTCGTTGCTGTCGTCGCTCGGGTCGCTGCCGTCGGTGGTGTACCAGATGGTGGCACCGACCGTCTCGCAGGCGATGGTAACACTGACAGCGGAGCTGCCTACGGCCTGCATCGAACTCTCCGGACTGATGACCGGCTGCTCGATCTCACCCATGTTGATGGTGAGGACGCGGTTGATACTCTGCAACTCGTCGAACTTGTCGGTCGAGTGGGTCGAGTAGGTCTCGACAGTCATCGACTTGGTGACGGGGATTTGCTCGCCCGCGTAGATCCGGAAGTCCTCCATGTCGCTGGTCTTGTACCAGATCTGGGCGCCGCGCGTGTCGCAGGTGAGCGTGAGCGTGGTCGCCTCGTAGATGGTGCGCTCCGGCGTGTGGTTGGTCATGTCGGAAGCGGTGGCGTCGTCGGCGAGGTTGAAGATCGGTGGGAAGATGTACTCGAAGTCTATCGGGAACACCTCGTAGGGTGCATTGTTCCAGGTCGAGTTCTTCGCGTAGGGACCGTAGAAGTACACGATCGCATAGACAGCGAATGTGCCTCCCTTGTTCTGGATCTGGTCGAAGAACGTCTGGTCGTAGTCCGACGAGCCGTTATAGCCGCTGTACAGGTACAGACCGTCGTAGTAGCACAGCGGCACACCCAACTCACCGGTGATTGTTCCGGCGTGCTTCGCCGAGCCGGCTCCGGCGCCCGTCACACCGGTGATGGTGTTCTTGCGCAAGTGCACATAGTGGCCGAAGATGTTCTGACCGGTCACATAGCCGGCGTAAGCGGCGCTGGTGGTGCTGGCGTTGGCATACGCATCACCGGTGAACGTGCCGTTCGGGTAACCCCAACCGTCACGGATGTCCCTGCACGTCGTCGTTTCCGGCACGAGAGGACGGTTCGCCAGCAGACCGGCATTCCAGGCGGTGTTGTCACTCTGGCTCTGCATGTCAAGCTCGTTGATGTAGCTTTCGCTCCACACCGTCGCCGTGCCGGTGATGGTGCCGCCCTTGATCCAGTCGCCCGGCTGGTACTTGCGCCAGCTCTGCTTGCTTGTGGCGTTCTTGCCGAAGTAGATGTAGCCGTAGCCGCTGTTGTCGCGGACAAAGGCGAACTCGGGTGTCGAGCCGTCGTTGCGGAAGGTGTTCATGTAGATCACCTCGATCGGGTTGCGGAACGTCTTGGTCGTGCCGGTGGCGTCCTCGTTCATGTCCTGCACGCAGTACCAGTACTCGTCGTTGGTGTCCGTCTCCTTCACCACCTGGTAGACAATCTCACGGACGGTCGATGCCATCGAGCCGACGTAGGCGATTGCCTTCACGCGGGTGAAGCCCTCTTCCATCGCCACATTACCCGTGTAGAGGGTGCCGCTCGACTTGCTCGGGGCGGCGGGCTCCGTCAGGGCGGCGTAGGTTGCCGCATGGGTAGAGGTGTAGTAGATCTGCGCGCCCGGACTGACGGTGAAGATCTCCACCGTGCGGTCGCGGTTCTGCTCGTAGTAGACAATCCAGTCCGTGCTCCCGTCGGCACCGCTCACGATGCCGGTGTTGTAACTGCTGGGCAGCGGCGAGAACATCGGCTGCTGCACACCGATTTTGTAGGTGTGCGTCTTGGTGTAGGTGCCGCCGTCACCGGAGCGCTCGTCGGCGGCGTGGACGGTGATCGAGGCCTCACGGTCGACGGTGATGGCGCCGGTGTAGGTCACGCCGGTGGCGTCCACGTGGGTAGCATCGGGGTCGCTCCAGACGATGTCGTAGGTCATGGTGACGGTGCCGACGGCGTTCTGCGGCGTGAGGGTCACATTCTTGGTGTAGAGGTAGGTGCCACCAGCCGGCGAGAAGACCACGTCGAGGTTGGCCGCCGTCAGCATGTAGGTCGTCTCGGTCGTCGCGCTCGCGATCCACGTGCCGGTGGAGTTCAGGTGGACCGCGGCCCCGCTGTACTGACCGGTGAACGTGCCGCCGTAGAAGTTGGTCAGCGTGACAGAGTGGAGAACCTGGATGTCACCGTTGGCGACGAGGATGTCGATGTAGGGCGCGGTCGACGCGTCATAGAGCTGCCAGCCGGAGCTGGTCACCTCGCCCGTCGAGGAGTCGAAGGCGAATGTCGGCGGCGTGTACGAGGTGGTCTCGAGGGCATACCAGATCCGGGTGGTCCAGTCGGTGTTGTTGAGCTTCGAGGCGGTGGTTGTCGTCAGGCGCGTCTGCTGGTCGCCGTCATAGGAGCCCGCGGCGAGGGAGGCCTCCGGAGCCGCGGCGGTGAAGGTGATGATGCCGCTCACGGGGTCGCCGGCTATGTCGTTGATGACCGGGATGACTGTGAGCTCGACATCGCTGTCGAGGAAGATGAACTTCTCGCCGCTCGAGGGTGTCGGTACCTCGGCGCTCGACATCGTGGGCGTCGTGCCGTCAAGCGTGTAGAAGAAGCGGATGTTCGCCTTGCCGTAGGCGTTGCGGTTGGCCAGGCTGCCGTTGGGATAGATGAACACGGGGTTGTTGTACTCCTGATCGTCGCAGTCCCAGTTGTCGCCGCACGGCTTGGTGTGCCACGTCGGCTTGATGCAGGTGAACGTCGCGCTCACCTCGTCGCTGCCCTCCATGTCGGTCTTGGTGGCGCGAGCGGTGACGGTCACCGTGCCGCCCAGGGCGGTCTGCGACAGTGCGAACGGCTCGCTGTAGGCGGTCCACGTCGTGCCGCCGTCGAGGCTGTACTCGATGGTGGAGCCGTCGGTGGCGCAGGCGAGCGTCACCTGGTCGGTGCCGATGAAGTTGTACAGGCCGATGTACTGGCCGGCCGCGCCGCTGATCGTCGGCTTCTTCACCTTGTTGCTCTCATGCAGCTTGTAGATGTAGGCCGCGCCCTGCTGGGTGCTGTAGAAACGGAACATCGGCGAGTTGCTGTTGAACGACAACTTGTAACTGCCACTCACCAACTCTATCGTCGCGCGGTCGTGGTCGCTGTTGTCAACGCTAATCGTTGCGTAGTAGGGCGTCGAGCCGCGCTGAAGGCTACCACTTGAGGTGCTGTAGAGATAACCGTCGGAGGTGTGGATTGCCCACTTGCCGGCATTGTCACCGGTGCCGGCGACAAAGTCAACGAGGTTCATCAACGACGACGAACTGATGATGCCGGTGCTGCTGTCGTAGGTCTCAGAAGTCAGTCCCACCGCATTCAGACGCGTGTTGGCAAGCGTCGTTCCCATCACATGGGTGGGAACATAGTCGCCACTGGCAGCGCCGCCCACGATGAGGTAGGTCTCGCCGGCCTTGATGTCGTGCACGTCGGTCAGCAACTCGTACTCGTCACCGGCGAAGTAGCCCACGCGGATGGTGACATCCTTGGCGGGCATGGTGAACGAGTAGGTGCCCTCGTTGGCCGTGATGGCAGTCTGGACGGTGGCGTCGTTGTTCTCGTACTCATAGAACACGTTGGTGATCGTGTAGCCGGCCATCGGTGTGACGGTGAAGCTCACCGTCTCGCCCTTGACGGCGGTGGCGGGGACACCGGTCACCTGACCGTTGGCGCTCACCACGGCGATGGTGTACGGCTTCAGCGCGAACACGGCGGTGACTGTTGTCGCGGTGCCCGGCATGCCGAACGACTGCAACTCGGTGATGTCGGCGCTGCTGCTGCCACTGGCCCATGAGTAGGTCAACGACTGCAACTCGTAGCCGTTAGCCGGTGTGATGACCGGTGTCACGAGCGTGTTATAGGCGGCTGCGTCGAGGCCGGTGACGGTACCGCCGGTGTCGCCGGTGTTCAGGTCTCCGTTGATGTCGTAGTACCGGTTGACGTAGGTGATGGAGATGGCCTCGGCCCAGGTCGGAGTCACGGTGACGTTGCCGGCGGGCATCGTGAAGGTGTAGGTGCCGTCGCCGTTGTCGGTGACCGTGGCGCTCGGGCTGACGCTGATGCCCGTGCAGGCATAGCCGGTGTCGGCTGTCGCCGTCACGGTGATCACGACGCCCTCGTTGGCGTCGGACCGGCCGCTCAGCGTGCCGCCCGTCACCGTCGCGTAAGTGATCGTGTAGTCACCGGGCTCCACCTGACGGTAGATTCGAACTTGCTCATATCCGGTGTCAGTCTGTGCAGAGCCATAGCAATTAAACAGAGTATTAGTTCCGGTTCCATTATAATATAAATAGCCACGTGTAGCATTGAAAATCACAGTTGCGGCACCACTACTCGCAATCGCAATTGACGCTTTGGTACGGTCCTCATCCGAAGTTGTGTATTGAAGTCGATTGCTATCACCACTACTTGCAGCGAGATACTTGCTCGTGCTTTCAATAAATGTTCCTTCGAACTGCCACGGATAATTGCTATCTTCGGTTGAAACAAGTTTAAAGACACCTATTTCGCTGGTCGCTGTAGCAATATTGTCTGCAACGCTGATATCAACACCCGGTTTGTTGTTTCCTGTTGTCTGGGTGCCGATTGCCTTAAGAGTACCGTTGCCACTTCCATTCAGAATAAGGTACTTAGCACCTGCCACAAGATCAGTTGCATCAGTCACCAACTCATATTGAGTGCTGTTGTTGACTGCGGTGACGGTGTAGGTGGCGGAGCCGGTGACGGCGATGTTGCCGATGTAGGCCTTGCCGTAGATGGTCTTGCTGCCGATGTCTGCGGTGACGAACTCGTAGGTGGCGTTCCACGTGCTGCCGTTGTCATCGTTGACGCCGACGGTGACGGCGGCGTTGCTGTCGATGGCGGCGATGAGCGTCGTCAGGTCGCTCGACGCACTCACCGTCGTCCCCGTCTCCACGCTGCTGCCGCTCGCCGGCGAGAACGTCAGCGTGGGCTCGTGCTTGGTGAAGGCGATGGTCGACATGTCGCCGGCAATCGTTATCGTATAGACACCCGGGGCAATGGCAAACTCATTGCCGTCGCCACCGTTCCACGTCAAAGCGGTAGCAGTGCCGGTGGTGTTGGTCACCGTCCAGTTGCCGCCGGAGGTCGGCCACGTTGCGGTGCCGTCGACAAACAGATAGAAGAAGTTGCTGCTCTCGGTGGCGAAGAACACGTCGAGGGTGTAGCTGTCCGCAGTGCTGTCGTAGGTGAACTGCGGACCGGTGTTGGTGTTCACCCAATCCGAGGTGGAGGTCGTGTTGTAACGACCCGCCAGCTTGACCGTCTGACGGTAGAGCACAAAGTTGCCGGTGATGGTCACCGCGCTTGCCGGCATGGTGAACTGGTAGATAGGTCCGTTGCTGTCGGAGGAGCTGTAGAGCGTTGCCGTGACGGGATTGCTGCTCGCATCGACAATCGTGAGCGGCGTGGTGGGGTCAACCATCCAGCCGTTGACCGTGTGCAGCTGCACCTTGACGACATCTCCATATTGAGCGGTTGCCACATTGTCAATTACAGTGAAGCCGTCATTCATCCACACGGCACAACCGGCTGTCTCGGCTGCCGAAGTAGTGACCGCTGTGCTGATGGCATAGTCAACCTTCGAGAACGTCGCGGTGACGGTGACGTTGCTCCCCGGCATGGTGAAGGAATAGACACCACCCGAGGGGGTGATCGTGTGGTCGCTGCCGTCGTTATAGGACACGGTGGCGATCTCGTAGCCGCTGTCCGGCGTGACGGTCACGGTAATTGTCTCGTTGCCGTCGCTCGACGACTTGCTCGCGCTGATCGTGCCGCCCGCTGCAGGCTGCGTCACCGTAATCGTGTACGCCCCGGCAGGAACTTCCTCTAACTTCACTTCGTCAAGCATTGGACGATTGTTACTACTAGATGTCCACGTGAAACTTAACGATGCTGATGTCGCTTTAACATAAACTGTATAAGTCGTGAAACTTCCTTGCGCCAAAGTTACACTTGAAAGTGCTGTTTCGCATTGTTCATCTGAATACAAACTTGCACCGGAAGCGGAAATAGCAAATGATGAGCCGTTATCACTATTCCATCTTCCGGCTTTAAAGGTCAACTTGTAAACTTCCCCGTCAGTCACCGTTATAGCAGGTGAAACAATTGATGAGCTTTTAGCTAAACGAGCACATTGTGAACCGGTGTACACAGTTCCGGAGCCTGTTGACCATAAATTTCCTGTGGTGTTATTATCGCAGTTCGAATAATCAATATTACTACTCGATGCAATAGAAGCCCACGTACCGTCATTTCCTCCTGTACCGCTAATGCTGTTGAAAGACTCGTAGAAGATGTAAGAGGGTATATCCTCGAAGGCGAAGACCACCGTCACGGCCTGACCCGGCATCGTGAAAGTGTAGTCACTCTGATTAATCGTCACGCTCGACGGCGTGACGGTCGTGTTTGTCCAGTCGACTTGCTTGCCGCTTGGAATGGTCGGTGTCAGGGTCACCGTCTGCCCCTCATAGGCACTCGTGGGCGACGCGGTGCCATTGGTCACAGAAATCGAATAGGTCGGCAGGGCGGAGAACGTGGCGGATACAGTCACGTCGCTTGCCGGCATCGAGAATGTCGCGGTGTTGCCGTTCGCGCTCCAATCAGACACTCCCGAGGGAGCGTTCCACGTGTCAAATTCATAGCCGCTATCGGCAGTTGCCGTTGCTGTCACCGTAGCACCTTCCGCAGCAGATGTGACCGTCGAGCCTCCGACAGTGAAAGTCACCGAGCCATTGCTTGAAATGTCAGTCAAGTTATAGGTTGTAGTGCCGCCACCGGAAGTGGTGTAGGTGACGGATATAGCAGTTAACTTTACTTGGCCATTCGTTTTATCATTGGTATTTCCCACTGTAAAAGTCACAGAACTACCAGAAATTGCCGTCGCTGAATTTGAGGTCACATTGGTTGAGCCATTCTTTAGGACACCATTATTTGAGACTGTATACGTGAATGTAACAGATTCTAGTGTAAATCCAGAACTAGCTGTAATGGTCAAGTCTCCACTCTGTGATTGATACAAACGCCAATCCGACCCCCAAAAAGAACCACAATTAGCACTTCCACTAGTTGAGATAGTAATATTATCATCCAAACTAAAAGATGTATAACACGTTGGGGTCCCATTCCCCGAAGCAGTTGTCCAATTGTTAGCAGAAGCAATGTCAGTCATAGGACTTGACACTGTCGTACTTGCCCGGCCGACGCCATAGGCGAGGACGAGTAGAGTTAGAAATGTCAGTAATTTTTTCATAAGTATTTAATTTATAATTAGTTATATAATTTGTTCATTGTCACTGTAGTTCAATTCGTTAAATTCGTTAAATTCGTAGTTTATCTCTCAATTTCTCTCGTTTGCACGAAAACAACAAATACAACCGAAACAACAGCTTTAATCTGTTGTTACAGTTGTCCGAGTTGTCCTCACAAACAGACGTAAACCCTGCAAACCCTATACATTAATCGGTAAACCTTAAACATTAATCTGTAAACTTCTATCACCCTCTCGCGAAAAACACCCCCACACAGACTAAATCCACATGAGGCTATTTAAGGGGCAAAGGTATGAATTTTATCGTTATCACAATGTATATACACCGAATTTGATTGTTAAACTTTGTTAATCCAATCCGGTCTTTCGCATGGCGCGCCCCGTGACGACACCTAAAAACATCACGATGCGTGACCGCTCGGTCACGCATCGTGATGTTTTGACCTATCAGTAATTCATTTCACGTCATGCCGATTGCATCTTGTAGAACGAGCGGTAGACGAAGTACAGACCGATAAGCACGAACACCACACCGAACCACGGCGCTATGTCCTTGAAACTGTCGCTAATGGCAATTTCCATGGCGAGCACACCGAATAGCGTGGTAAACTTGATGATGGGGTTCAACGCCACCGAACTGGTGTCCTTGAACGGGTCACCTACCGTGTCGCCCACCACACTCGCATCGTGCAACTCGGTGCCCTTTGCCTTGAGGTCCACCTCGACGACCTTTTTGGCGTTATCCCACGCGCCGCCGGCATCGGCCATGAAGACGGCTTGGAACAAGCCGAACACGGCGATAGAAATCAGGTAACTGATGAACAGGCAGATAGCCTTGGTGCCGCCTATGCTGCCCGGCGAGGAGAGGCAAGCAAAGCCCAGCGCGAAGCAGAAGAGGGAGATAAAGATGTTTATCATACCCCGTTGGGCATACTCGGTACAAATTCTCACCACCTCCCGGCTCTTACTGATGTCCGCCTTCTTGGGTGCATTGACATCAAGTTTGATATTGTCCTTGATGAACTCCACTGCCCTATTGGCACCGGTGGTAACGGCTTGCATTGACGAGCCGGTGAACCAGTAGACCACACAGCCGCCGAGGATAAAGCCTAACAGGCTATAGGGGTTGAGCAAGTTGAGTACGCTGACCGGATCGATGTGTAGCGTGTCCTTAATCATGAAAATGAGAGAGAAAATCATCGTGGTGGCTCCCGCCACAGCGGTACCGATGAGTACGGGCTTGGCGGTTGCCTTGAACGTGTTGCCGGCACCGTCGTTAGCCTCGAGATAATACTTCGCTTTCTCGAAGTCGGGTTTGAAGCCGAACTCGCTCTCTATCTCCTCGGAAGCCTTCTCGATGTCGTCCTCGATGAGCGACAACTCGTAGACGCTCTGGGCGTTGTCGGTGACCGGGCCGTAACTGTCGACAGCGATGGTAACCGGTCCCATGCCGAGCATACCGAATGCCACCAGACCGAAGGCGAAGATTGCTTGGTAACCGCCGAGCAACTCGTGCATATCAAACCGGCTTGTAGCCAAATAGGCGACAAGAAGCAACACGAAGAACACGAAGCCCGTCCAGAACGAGCCGAAGTTGCCGCTCACCAAGCCCGACAAGATATTGAGCGAGGCACCGCCTTGCTGACTGGTGCGGACGACTTCCTTGACGTGACCGCTCGTGGGCGAGGTGTACAACTTGGTGAACTCGGGTATCAGTGCCGCGCCGAGCGTGCCGCAAGAGATAATCGTAGCCAAGCCTAGCCACCAGTTGTGGTCGGGGAGGTCTTTCAACATAAAGTAACTCGCGACATAGGTAGCGATGATGCTGAGCAGCGACGTGATCCACACGAGCCCGGTCAACGGTTTCTCAAAATCCATGTCGTCAACGTGGCCGTAACGTGCCTTGCTTATCCAACTGTTGATGTAGTAAGCGATTACACTGGCGAGCACGCCGAGGATACGCATCACGAAGATCCACACCAGCAGTGTCACACGATACTGCTCGGGCACAGCGAGCAAGACAAACGAGACAAGAGCGACACCGGTCACGCCGTAGGTCTCAAAGCCGTCGGCCGTGGGGCCGATGCTGTCGCCGGCGTTATCGCCGGTGCAGTCGGCAATCACGCCCGGGTTGCGCGGGTCGTCCTCGCCAATCTTGAACACCACTTTCATCAAGTCGCTGCCTATATCGGCAATCTTGGTAAAGATGCCGCCGGCGATGCGCAGTGCGCTGGCTCCGAGGCTCTCACCGATGGCAAAGCCGATGAAACAACTGCCGGCGAGGTCGGCAGGCATGAACAGCAGGATAACGAGCATGAGCACCAACTCGACACAAATGAGCAGAATGCCTATACTCATACCCGCGGTCAAGGGGATATTGAGCAAGTCAAGCGGGAGGCGACGCAACGAGGCGAATGCCATGCGCGAGTTGGCATAAGTGTTCATTCTCACACCGTACCACGCCACTGCATACGAGCCTGACACGCCTATCACAGTCCATGCCAAAATCAACAACACCGATCCCAACGGCATATGTTCCAACACGGCAAAATAAAGCAACACGGCAAGTCCGATGAAAACGAACAAAATTCCGAGGAACTTGCCTTGCTGTTTCAAGTAGGTGGAACAGGTCTTGAAAATCACATCACCGATTTCGAGCATCGACTTGTGGGCAGGTAGTGCCTTAACCTTGCGGAACTGGTAAAAGCCGAACAGCATACCGAGCACCACAACGACAAAACCGAGGTACAACACCCGTGTTTCGGGGTTTGAGGCAAAACCGTCGGGCATCTTAAGGTTAGCCTCGCTCGCCATTAACGCGAGCGGCGCCGCCATTGATGCCAACGACAAAATCAGTTTTCTCATTCTTTATAAAAAAATTTAGTTATTAATTTAAGTTCCGCAAGTTATTAACTTGCTCACTGTTTAATGTTTAAAGATTAAAGAATGATTGCTTCAATACCGGGAAAATTTTCCAAGATTAAGAGGTTAGCAAATTCCCGACAGGACATCATTAACCATTAAACTTTAAACTTTAAACTTTAACCTCAAGTTTTCAAGTTGTTTTACAACTTGCGAAACTTGAATTATTAATAATCAAAAACGACAAGACACCACAGCACGCGTGTCCGGCTGTGAAATCATTTCGGGCGGTGTCTTGTGGAAACGGGGTGGTCAGAACTCGGTGAAGCCCAACGGCAACAGGTCCTTGGCACTGTCGAGGACGTAAACCCTGTCCTTTGATACCAACAGCACCTGCATGGGCTTGCCGCTCTTGGTCTCAAATTCTATCATTGCCTGACGGCAAATTCCGCAAGGCGAGCAGGGGTCGGCAACAAAATCGCCCGCTGTGAAGGCGGTTACCGCCAATTTCAACACCGCGATGTTAGGATAGTTGGCACCGGCATTATATAACGCGCTTCGTTCACCGCACGTGCCGGCACCGAATGCCGCGTTCTCTTGGTTGGCGCCCGTCACGATAACCCCGTTGTCGAGCAACAAAGCCGCTCCGACATTGAAGTGACTGTAAGGAGCATAGGAACCACCCGTCGCTTTTTTAGCAGCCTCAACAAGACGCTGATCTTCCTCGCACAACTCGCTTATTGCATATTCACGGTAGCGCGTACTGATAGTTTTCTCGGTCATAGTTATACGGTACTCTAATGCTTGATATTCATCAAAGTGTGCAAAGATATGTATTTCTATTGAATTGACCAAATAAAAAGCCCAAGCCCTATTAACATTTGATAACTTTTAACAATACACACCCGCTGTACGGGTCGGACGGCAGCCCCGCTTGTCGCGACAAGTGGGGCTGCACAAAAGGTTCGCCCTCTCGCGGGTCACAGGTTGCGATCCCACAGGATTTCCTCGGTTTGGGTGCTGATGTTATTATAACGCGACAAAACAAAGAAAAAGTCGCTCAAGCGGTTGAGATAGCGCAACAGGAGCGGGTCGATCTCCGCATCACGGTTCAGGGCGATAACCCGACGCTCGGCACGACGGGTAATAGTGCGACAGATGTCACACAACGCGCTCAAGCGGCTGCCGCCGGGCAGGACGAAACCGCGCAGGGGGGGCAACTCGGTGTCCATCTCGTCGATTTTCTGTTCCAACTCGTCAACGTCGGCAATGTAAAGACCGGTCACCCTCTCGCCGTTCTCGGTCGCCAAGTATGCACCGATGTTAAAGAGTTTGTTCTGAATGCGATAGATAATCTTGGGCAAATCATCATGGTCCAACTTGCTGTTATGAGCAAGCAGTCCGATAAAACTGTTCAACTCGTCGATTGTGCCGTAGGCCTCAACGCGCTCGTTGTCCTTGGCAACACGGGCGCCGCCCGCGAGAGACGTGGTGCCGTCATCGCCCGTCATTGTGTACACTTTACTTTTCATTATTATAATATGGTTTATAGGTTGTTCCCGTTTATGACGTGTTTAACCCGCTTGAACGCGTAGGTCGTTTCGTGTCCGTCGCTGTCGCGCAGCACCAGTTCTCCGTTGCCGGTTATGTCGACCACCTCGGCATCGAAGCGCAGTCCGGCGGCGTTTTCCCACCGATGAGTGGTGCCTATAGGGCGATACAGGTGTTGTTTGAAACAAGCATCAAGCGAGCGCACGGCAAGGTTCATTCGGTCGTCGTCATCGACATCAACGAGGCACAAATTGCTCAAAACGGCATTGCACACCTTATCCAGCAAGTCGTGTGGGTCGACCTCGCGGTCGAGTATCATAGCGAGCGACACCGGGTTGGGTGCATCACTGATGAATTTCGTTTGATTGACATTGATGCCTATTCCTATTGCACAATAATCAAGTTGACCGGCCGTGATGCCGTGCTCGATGAGTATGCCGCACAACTTGCGGTCGCCGTGATAAATATCGTTGGGCCACTTGATGCTCAGGTCGTTGCAGCCGGTAGCCTCACCAATACCCTTGATGATACCCGATGCGGCACACACACTCACCGCCCATTGCCGCGAGGGCAACAGATGTTGAGGCTTGAACACGAGGGTAAACGCGAGATTGCGCCCGGGCTCCGACTCCCACTTGTTAGTGCCCCAACCGCGTCCCGCCGTTTGGTCGGGCGTATAGACCACAGCACCGCAGGGCAACTCGCCGATGTGTTGCTTGACATAGGTGTTGGTCGACGGCAAGTGCTCGATGAGGATATATTGCGGTGCTGTCATGCTGTCTCGGGCATTTGCACCGTCATCACCCGTTCGCCCGTGTCGCGGTTGACGCTCAGTCTCACGATGACCGTGTCGTCGGGCAAGAGGTCTTCGATGTGTTCGGGCCACTCGACAAGGCACAGCGCGCCACAGTCGAAGTAGTCCTCGGCTCCGAGGTCAATCGCCTCTTGTTCATTCTCGAGGCGATAACAATCGAAGTGATAAATCAACTCGGCTGTCGTGTCGCTGCGATACTCGTTGATGATGGCAAACGAGGGAGAATTGACGGTGTCGGTCCCGACACCGAGGGCACGGCACAAAGCGTTGATAAACGTCGTCTTGCCGGCACCCATTTCACCGTAGAAAGCATATACCGTTTCGTCGCCCATCAGTGCGAGGAATTGTTGAGCCGCATCATCGAGGGCTTCAACGGTCGGAATGTTGATAGTAGTAATATTCATCGGTCAATGATATAAAAAATCACAATACGGGTGACCCATGTCCCACCCATGCCGGGTCATCGGGGAGTGAGCGTCACCAGCGGCACGAGCATTTCCTCCATTGAGATGCCGCCGTGCTGGAACGTTCCGCCGTAATATTGAACATAATGGTTGTAATTGTTGGGGTAGGCAAAAAAGTCGTTATTCATCGCGAACACATAAGTACTCGAGACATTGGGGGACGGCAGTCCCACCTTGTCGGGGCGTGTAATCTCATACACCTGACGCGGATTATAACTCAGGCTCTTACCCAACTTGTAACGCAAGTTGGTATTGGTGTTCTTGTCGCCGATGATTTTGATGGGATTATCCACCATGATAGTGCCGTGGTCGGTCGTGAGTACGATTTTGAAGCCGCGGGCCGCCATGCCGCGAAAGAGGTCAAGCGCGTAACTGTTGCGAAACCACGATTCGGTCAAGTCGCGGTAAGCCGCATCGGAGCCGGCGAGTTCGCGTATCATTTTACTCTCGGTGCGAGTGTGGCTGAGCATATCCACGAAGTTGAGCACGACGACATTAAGTTGAAAATCGTTCAAGCGGTCGATGTTGCGCACCAGTTTCTCGCCGGAGTCGACATCGGCAATCTTGTTGTAACTGTAGTGCACTCGCCGTCGGTAACGGTCAAAGAAAGTCTGTACTAGCGGTGCTTCGTAGATATTCTTGCCGTCGTCGTCGCCCTGCTCGATCCACAGGTCGGGGTACAACCGCTTGATTTTCGCCGGCAACAAGCCCGAGAAGATGGCATTGCGCGCATACTGTGTCGTGGTGGGCAACAACGCGGTGTAGAGTTGTTCCTTTTCAACATTGAACAGGTTACTCACAGCCGGCTGTATTGTTCGCCACTGGTCAAGCCGGAAATTGTCAATCACGACGAAACACACCTTTTCGCCATTGTCAAGCAGTGGCAGGACAGCCGTCTTGAAAATTTCGTCGCTGCGCAACGGGTGCGGTTCACCGGCAACGTGCCATCGCTCGTAATTGCGACGCACGAACTTGGCGAAAGCGCTGTTAGCCTCGCGGCGTTGGGTGACGAGCATGTTGTACATGCCCGTGTCGGTGGCGGCGAGAGTGATTTCCCAACGGACAAGCGACGTGTATATTTCATACCAATCATCTATCGTTGTCGCACTGTTGATGCGAGATGTGATATTGATAAACTCCTGCCTGTAGTCGACGGTGGCTTTTTGGGCGACAAGTGCCTCGCCGTGCAGATTTTTCTTGATGGAAAGCAGTATCTGCATGGGGTTGACCGGCTTGATGAGATAATCGGCGATTGAACTGCCAATCGCCTGATTCATGATATTCTCCTCCTCGCTCTTGGTAATCATTATCACGGGCACTGCCGGTTGGGCGATTTTGATGCGTTGTAACGCTTCGAGTCCGCTGATGCCCGGCATATTCTCGTCAAGAATGACGAGGTCGTAACGGGCTGTCTCGAGCGCGTCGATAGCGTCACGCCCGTTGGTCACGGTGTCGACGTCATATCCCTTGCCCGTGAGGAAAATGATATGCGGCTTGAGGAGGTCAATCTCGTCGTCGGCCCATAATATCTTGATATTGCTCATAGTAAGTTACTATTTACCGCGCGCTGCCTTGCGTTCCCGTTCGCGCTGTTTGCGTTCCTGTTCCTTGGCTTTCTGCTCGGCCTTGCGTTGTTTCTCGCGCTGTTTGCGCTCCTGTTCGCGCTGCTTGGCCTTAGCCTTGCGTTCTTGCTCCTTGGCTTTCTGCTCGGCCTTACGCTCCTTCTCGCGCTGTTTGCGCTGTTGTTCACGCAGTTTTTGTTTCTCTTTTTGCTCCTGTTTCTTGAGTTTGCGCTGCAATTCGCGATCTTTCTCGCGTTGCTTCTTGGCATCGGCTATACTGTCGCGATGAGCCTGCTCGGCGAGTTGCTTGGTGCGCCACTTGTCCTGTTGGGCACGCTCGCGGTCACGGCTTGCCTGTTCCTCGGCCTCAAGACGCTCCTGTTCCTCGCGTTCGCGACGTTTTTGCTCGGCTTGCTCGGCCTTGCGCCGGCGCTTCTCCAACTCCTTTTGTTGTTTCTCCAACGCCTTGCGTTGCTTCGCTTGGGTGCGTGCATCGGCATCGGGATCCACTTCGGTCAACTCAAACGGCTCCCCGGTGTCCGCATCGAGGGTATCGCCATCATTATCGGGCAAGTCGGGCTCGACGACATCGGTCGCGACGCTGTCGGTCAATGCCGCCGTGTCGACGGGTTTCACCACATCGCCGACGGCGACGCTGTCGACCGGCACGACGGGCGTTACATCGGTGTTAACGACGGCGACGCTGTCGGGAGCCGTGACGTGCCGCTGTCCCTCCCCAACGGGAACATCGGTGTCCTGTGCGACGGGTTTGTCGCCCTCGTGAAGGTCGGTGTCGTCAAGGTCCCCATCGTCGACTTCTTCCCACGCTCCGTGAGAAACATCTTCATCGACAGGCGAGTCATCGGCGACCTGTTCCAACTTGCCGTGCTCGGTGTCGTTGATTTCTTCAAGGTAGTTGAAGTAGTCCTCGAACGAACGGCCCTCGTTGAGCAGCAACTCGAAGTTGTCACTACCGATTAAAACAACATGCACCTGCGACGAGATGTTCAACGAGGTGTCAGCCTCGAAGATTGAACGGTAATGCTTGACCTCATCGAAGTTTTCGAAACCGCGCACCACGAGCAAACCGAGTCTGCCGAAACTCATCAACTCGAGGTCATAGTCGCGCAACACGAAGGTGTTGAAATTGTGACGTGCGACCTCGTAGAGCAACAGGTTAGAACTGACACTGTCGGTGGGGTAAAGCAGCACAAACACTTGCGGCTTGTCGTAATCTTCGCTGAAGGGAGTGAACTTGCGTTCGAGGTCGGCTGCAGTGGTGTCGCTCGTGAGGCGTGTGCTCCACAACATACCCCTCACGTTGCCTGAACCGCCCTCTATCTTACGTCCGGCATTAAGTTGCTTGACGATTGACGATGCCGTAGGCGTGATGTCGGTATCGGGGTAACGCTGCAACATATCCTTGAGCGTAGTTTGGAACTGCTCATAATCACGCTCGGTCACATAACTGAGGGCGTCGATAAACATGAACTTGGGCATGATTTTGCTGAGCGGATACTTGCGCATCATCGCGGCATAGGAGTCGTGGACTACCTTGTTGTTACCGGCAAGATAAGCATCGTAGGCCGTGGCATACATCGATTCTTGCTCGGACATCATATTCTTGAGGTTCTCGAAATAAGACGGGTCTTGCAACGCTTGCCCGTACTTGGTATCGGCAAACTCGGTGGTCAGGCGTTCACGATATTCCTCGGCGCGCGAAATATCACCCACCCTCATGTACATCAAGTACAGGTTATAATAGACTTCGAGGCGGTAGGTATTCTCGGGATAGCGTTCCATGAGCCTGTTAAACTCCACCGCCGCGGCATCATAGTCCTCGAGTTTGTCCTTGAGGATAACGCCCATGTTGTACAAGCCCTCTTGTATGATTTCGTGTGCGGCTTGGATTTGCTCCTCGGTTCGCGGAATTTGCTTGAGGTAATACTCCGGGAAATGCGGGTCCTCGCTGCGTTTCACCGAATCCCGCTGTTCTTTGGTGAGTTGGGGTGCATCGGTCTTGGCGGCAACGGTGTCGCCCGGTATACTGTCGTTGCCGGACGACAAACCGTCATCGTCGGGCGGTGTCTCGTCGCCGAGGCTGAATGTTGTCTTGTCACGTCGGCGCCAATTATCCTCGAGTTTGCGATTACCCCACAGTTGTTGGAACGCGGTCTTACCGGCATTCTTGGTCGCGGTGTTGTAGAAGTACCACGACTTGTCGGTATTGATTTGGAAGTCGGTCGGGGCGTTGGGGTCTTGCTTGATAAGGCTGCCTTGAGCACCTTGATTGGCAAGATATTCCTGCCGTTGTGCCTCATCTTTCTCCTCTTTCTCTTTCTTCTTGAGGTCGGCAATTATTTTCTTGATAACCTTGTCCAACTCGTCGGGCGACAACTCGGACAAGTGCAGTAACGAGTCCTGCAAGGTCACGTTTTGCGAATAAACCGCGAGTTCGTCAAGCACGTCGCTACGACGCTTGAGCATCTTGTAGTTAGGGTACGTCTCACTCACCGCCGCGATGCCCTCGGCATAGCACGGCTGGGCGAGGTCATACTCGTGTCGGGCAAAATACACACCGCCCAGGGTGAGTTGACTGATAGCCTTGTCGATACCGTTGCGAGTGCTCTTCTTGGCGGCGAGCACATAGTTTTCGATAGCATGGACGGTATCCCGGCGCGACAAGTACAGGTTGCCGATAGCGTAGTAGATTTGGTCAAGATACTCGCTGTTGCGGTCGTAACGAGTCATGTGCTTGAGGCTGCGCACCTCGCCCTCGATATTATCGCCGGCATAGACGGCACTTTGCTTGATGCGAGCATTGAACTTGGTGCGATAAGTCGAGCCGCTCGAACTGCCGGCGCGCTTGTAGGCAAGGTAAGCCAAGTCTTTCTGCCCCGTCTGCTCGTAGAGTTGTCCCAATAGGAAGTTCAAGCGTACTTTTTGCTGACCGCCCGTGCCGTCAATAGCCTGTGTGAGATAGGGAATAGCCTTGTCGGCAAGGTTTTGTCTCGCATAATAGTCGGCAAAGGCGAGGTTGGCAAGGGCCCTGACTCTACCGTTTTCAATTTTTTCGGGGTGTACGCGAGCAAGGATATTATCGGCCTCGGTGGGCCAGTCAAGAGCGCAATAACACAGTGCCTCCCACACCATTGATTCTTGTACCAAATCGGGCTTCCACGTGAAATGTCGGTAGATATAGCGGAATGTCGCTGCCGCATCGAGAAACTCGCCCTTCATATACTCCGCCTTGGCAAGAGTGAACCACGCGTTGTGAATAAAGGGGTTATACTCGTCGCGTTTGAGCCACTCCTTATACTTGGGGTCGTTGCTCTTACCGCTCTTGCGCTTGGGTTTCTTTTTGATGGAATGCAGGCTGATTGCCTTTTGCATCTTCTCGATGGTGCGGTCAAACGAGCCTGTGGGTTGGGGTGCTTTAGGGTTATTGCGTGCCTCGGCAGGGTGAATGAAAAGGCGTTGGGAATAATCGTCCTCGTACTTATCCTCCATCTCCTTGAGTTGCTCGTCGTAGTTGGTCTTACCGTGATAATAGACGTTATAGCGCGTGGTGAAAGCCTGCCAAAAGCGCGAGCCGGCAGTGTTCTTGCGCGCGCTGCAGCCTTGCAGCAGCAAGGCGACAACCAACAAGACGAGTGGTGGGATATGTCGCTTGACGATAGACATCTTCAGGAAAACGAATTAACTGCGATTGCTCACTATATAACGCGTGAAACCGGTGTTTTATTGCTATTGTTCGGCGAGCAACATCATCAGTTCGTCGCGTATCACCGCCGGCATCGCGATGCCGCGACGCCTGATGCTGTGTTGCCACGGAGCCCTGTCGGCAGGCAACAGGGTGTACAACACGTCGCGCCACTGCTCAATCTCGGCATCGTTGTAGTCGTTCTCACCGCGACCGGCATACACATCAAGTTCCTCGTCGTCAAAGTAGGGGGGCTTGCAGGCTGTAATCAACTCATCTGCCACAAGTTGCGCCGTCGGGCAAGTGGTGTGAAGGGCGCAATCGTCGTCATCGCACGCGGTTGCCGACACGGCATCGGGCTGTCCCGGCTCACCGGCGTGAGCGTCGTGCTTATCGGCATTGACACGGTCGAGCAAATAAAGCACGGCACCGGTCAAGCCCAACACACCGAGTAAGATTAATACAGGCTCCGCCATAGACTACTGCGCACCGTTCAACACATTGGACTTGGTGGTGAAATAGTTGTTGCGTCGTTCAAGCAGACGATATTCACCGTGATTGCCCCATGAAGCGGGTTCGTCTTTAATCTCGGTGTCCTCGCCCGTGTCGTTGGCGACATAGGGGGCTATCATCTGTTGCCAACGGGTGATGCGCGCTGTCGCGTCGTTATAGTGCATCAAGTCGGCAGCATCGTCAACGGCTTGCTTGAGATACTTGACATACAAGGCATGGAAGTCGTCAAACTCCAGCAAACGCCTGATCAACGGCGACGCATCACCGCCCCAGCGCAACGGATCCTGACGACCCGAATCGTTTTGAACACCGCAGTTTAACGATGTTCCCAACGTGTTGTCGTAATCGTAGGGAATGAAGTAAACTTTGTAGTCGTACAGATCCTCGGTGGTGAAATAGAGATAGAAATTATTACCGTTGTTCCAATAGTCGTCCCACATACCGACGGCTACATTGATGGCGTAGGTGCGCAACAACAAGTCGACATCGCAAACCTCGTTAATCCACTTGTAGAAACTGTCACGGGCCTTGCCGTTGAGTTTGAGTTGGAAATCGATGAGTTGTGCTTTAGCGTTGTCAAAACGCTTGGTATTGGTTTGCAGCGTGTAGGAGTGCTTGTCATCGCTGTCGTCATCGTACCAGTAGTCACCGTCGGTGTTGTTGAGCGTCGCGGGGTGAGTCGAGTAACGACATTTCCACAAGTTGCCCTTGTGGGTGCCGAAAGTGTCCTCGGTGTCACGTCGTTTGAGCCAATTCTCATCAATAGGTTCAATCATCTCGTACACACCGTAATACACCTCCTTGGGGTCTCCCTCGACATGAAGCCACAGGCGACAATACACGTCACGCGAGCCGGTCCACACGCCGGCACGACGGAACAGGTCGTAGCAAAACATTTCGCGCACATACGACGGGTCATCTTTCGCCCACTTGAGATGCAACTTGCGCACGCCCCTTATCGTGTGTTCCTCGTCTTTGACAAACTTACGCAAATTAATTCCGAAGTGAGCGTGGTGCCAGTCGGTGCGACCCGCCCTGTGCGTCTCGCCCTTGCTGCCCTCGGGGCGACGACGCGATGTGTTGCCCTTGAGACGCAACCCGATGTCGTTAATTGCCGTTTCAACACCGTCGACACCCACGTACCGGCAATTAGCCATCACGTACTGTGTCGTTTGGGGATTGGCGTCGTACAGCGACAAGAGCGCGTTCCACTCGTCGAGCGGAACCGAGAGGTGCAGTTCGGGCAAGGTAGTGGCGGTCTCGTCCCAAACGTAGTCCTCGGCAGTGCGAACCCACTCGCGCCGTTCATTCATGATTAGATCGAGTATGATATTGACATCGGCCACGTTGACCTCTCCGTCACCGTTGATGTCGTACAAGTCGGCGTACTGCGCTTCGGTCAAAATGTGATTGAGTACTACGTTCACATCGGCCACGTTGACATCGTTGTCAGCGTTGGTATCACCGCGCAACACCACAGCGGCACGGACGTTAACAGCCGAACTCACCGCCAAGCATGCAACAAAAAGAAAACCAAAAGTGCGTTTCATGAGGCATAATAATCTTACAAACTGCAAATGTACACATAAATCTCAAAACAGACTGCAACAATGACGCAAATTTGACGATTTGCACTTAAAGTGTATCAATAGTACATCATAATCCGTCAAGCATGAACAGACACAAAATTTGTAGGCAAATTTTCTTTTCAGTACCTTTGCAAACGCGTTAGGCGACGTGTCAACATCGTCGGCGTTTCGATTTCAACTTTTTTAATCTGTTACAAGGCACTTGTCCCCCCAAGTGTCCGCATTGACAAGTCATGGCTGAAAGCAATTTTATCGATTACGTGAAAATATTGTGTCGCAGCGGTAACGGCGGTGCCGGCTCGGCTCATCTGCATCGCGCCAAATATATTCCCAAAGGCGGTCCCGACGGCGGCGACGGCGGTCGTGGCGGTCACGTGTTGTTGCGCGGCAACCGCAACCTGTGGACACTGATACACCTCAAGTATCAACGCCACGTTTTCGCGACCGACGGTCAAGCCGGTTCCGAAAACACGAGTACCGGCAAGCAAGGCGAGGATCGCGTGATTGAAGTGCCTTGCGGCACAGCCGTGTACGATGCCGACACCGGCGAATTCTTGTGCGACGTGACAGAACACGGTCAAGTGGTGCGCTTGCTGCGCGGCGGACGTGGCGGATTGGGCAACGCCCGCTTCAAGACAGCAACGCGCCAAACACCGCGATTTGCCCAACCGGGCGAGCGCGGCATCGAAAAAGCCGTCGTTCTCGAACTGAAATTGCTTGCCGACGTGGGACTTGTCGGCTTTCCCAATGCAGGCAAGAGCACGCTGTTATCGGTGATAAGCGCAGCAAAACCCAAAATCGCCGACTACCCTTTCACGACACTCGAACCCAACTTGGGTATAGTGAGTTATCGCGACATGCAGTCCTTTGTCATGGCCGACATTCCGGGCATCATTGAGGGAGCCTGCGAGGGACGCGGACTGGGCTTGCGTTTCCTGCGTCACATCGAACGCAACGCGGTGCTGCTGTTCATGATACCCGCCGACAGCGATGACATCACCCGCGAGTACAACGTGCTCGTCAATGAGTTGACAACGTTCAACCCCGACCTCGCCGACAAACCGCGCGTACTGGCAATCACCAAGAGTGACATGCTCGACGACGAACTCCTCGAACAGATGCGCCCTTTGTTGCCCGGGGACGTAGAAACCGTGTTTATCAGCAGCGTGGCGAACCGCGGATTGACGGCATTGAAAGACCTGCTGTGGCGCACCATTAACGACGAGCACAATAGGGTGCCCGACACCGCAGCACGACACGACCTTGACGCACGACATCGCGAGCGCGACGAAGACGACTTCATTTTCGGTTCGCCCGAAAACGACCTTGAAACCGACGAACAACCCGACGGTGACGGTGGCGGACGCATGATAGGAAAGGGCAGCAAGCAGTGGAATGAGGAATATTGGGCAGAAGACTACATTGATCCTGATGCCGACTTTCAAGTTGTCAGCGACGACGACTGATTGGCACATCACCCGTCGGGTCAGCCGTTTTTAACCCAACTCGACTACTCGACCGCTCGACTACTCGACAATTCGAGCGGTAAAGTCGCTCGAAAAAGTGTAAATCAAGCCGATAACATCGTGTTTTTCAATAATATACACAACCATGCTCAAACGCAAAATCGAACAAACATTGTTCCGCTGGAAACAACACAAGGGGCACAAACCACTTGTGATAAAAGGGTGTCGGCAGTGTGGCAAGACAAGTTCGGTGCTTAAATTCGCTCGCGAAAACTACAAGCACGTCGTTTATCTCAACTTCCAGGAGCATCGTGAATACAGATCCATTTTCAAAGGTTCTCTTGATGTAGCCACACTCATCTTCAATATAACAATCGTGCTTCCCAAAGCCAGGTTTATTCAAGGGGAAACCTGCTTGATTTTAGATGAAATACAGGAGTGTCCGGCAGCGCGTGCTTCATTGAAGTTTTTTAAACTTGACGGCAGATATGATGTCATTTGCACCGGGTCTCTATTGGGTGTGTCGGGATATTCCGGGGCACACGACACCGACAACACGTCAATACCTGTAGGTTACGAACAAATCATAACGATGTACCCTATGGACTTTGAAGAATGGTTGTGGGCAAACGGAATAGAAGACAAGCACATCGAATATTTGAGAGAATGTCTCGCAAGCAGAACACCGGTAAATGACATTGTTCATGAACGCATGAGGCAATTACTGTTGCGCTACACTATTGTCGGGGGAATGCCCGATGCGATTAATACATTTTTCGAGACCGATGATTTCAACGAGGTTGTCGACATCCAACGTGGCATTGTAAACGAGTATCGGGACGATATGATCAAATATGCCGCCTCCACCGACAAGTCTCGCATACGAGAGTGTTTCAATTCAATACCGGCTCAATTGGCACGAGAGAATAAGAAATTCTCATACGCGATAATTACCAAGGGAGCCCGTTCACGCGATTATCGCGGCAGTTTACAATGGATTGAAGATGCCGGCATTATACGTCGATGTTACAACACATTATCCACCGAGTTGCCATTAGAGGGCAACGTGCTCGGTGATTCATTCAAAGTTTATATGTCCGATATAGGCTTGCTGATCTCAATGCTTGACGACGGCACTCTTTGGAACATTCTACAAGGCGAGACGCTCACTTACAAAGGAGCGATTTTTGAGAATTTGGTTGCCGACATCTTGGGTAAAAAAGGCCGAAAACTTTATTACTTCAGGAAAGACTCGGGACTGGAGATAGATTTCCTGATTCACCTTGACGGTGAATGTGTCCCGCTTGAGTGTAAGGCAAGCACCGGCAACGCCAAGTCGCTGAAGACCGTGCTAAACCACCCCGAGCACTATCATGTGAACAGAGCCGTTAAGGTGGGCGATTATAACATCGGTCAGAGCGACAAAATCCTCACGATACCGTTTTACTTGCTTTTTCTGTTGTAACAACAACAAAGACAGTGCGTTACACCGACGGCAAGGCTGAGATTGAGTTAAGCACGTCAAGCGCGGTACTCACATTGGGCACACGTTCAATCACGATGGAGCGTCGCCCGTTTTTCTCACGTATGCGACATCGCTGCGGATTGAGTTGCATGTAGTGCAAGATGCGACCGAAAGCCGTGCTTTGATAATAGGCGACGTTCTCGTCGCCGACGAAGTAGACATACATCATGCCACCCTTGAGTGCTACCTTGACGATGCCGAGACGGCAAGCCAGCCGGCGCAGCGGCACTATCTTGATGAGTTCGGCCGCCATCTCGGGTATTGCGCCGAAACGGTCTACCATTCTTTCTTCAAAAGCCGCCACCTGTTCGGGCGTTGTCATGCTGTCCAACTCACGGTAAAGGTTGATGCGTTCACCCTCTTGAGGCACCCATGTTGCCGGGAACATCAATTCAAGATCGGTGTCAATGGTGCAATCGCTCACATAGGTTGTTTCCTCGCCGGTGAGTGCAGCCTGTTCACTCGACTCGTCGGCAAACGTGTCGCTGAACTCCTCGGTCTTCAACTCCAACACGGCTTCCCGTAAAATCTTTTGGTATGTCTCGTAGCCGAGGTCGGCGATAAAACCGCTCTGCTCGGCACCGAGCAGGTTGCCGGCACCACGAATGTCAAGATCCTGCATGGCGATGTGAATGCCGGCACCGAGGTCGCTGAAACTCTCAATCGCTTGCAAGCGGCGACGTGCAATGGTAGTAAGGGGCACGCCTGCCGGAACGAGCAAATAGCAGAAAGCCTTGCGTGAACTGCGCCCTACTCGTCCACGCAACTGATGCAGTTCGCTGAGTCCGAAGTTTTGAGCATTGTTAATGATAATAGTTCCCGCGTTGGGCATGTCAATTCCGTTTTCGATAATCGTCGTGGCAATCAACACATCGTTCCTGTGGTCGGCAAAGTCGATGATTGTCTGCTCCAACAGTTCCGGCTCCATGCGACCGTGCGCAACCGCCACGCGGGCATCAGGCACGAGACGGCGCACCATGTGTTCCAATTTTTCAAGTCCCTCAATGCGATTGTTGATAACAAAGACCTGTCCGCCACGGCTCAACTCAAAATTGACAGCCTCGGAGATGGTGTCGTCGTTGAGTGTACTGATTGTGGTGAGAATGGGTTGTCGATTGGCGGGCGGAGTGGTGATGGCACTCAGGTCACGTGCGCCCATCAGCGAGAATTGCAACGTTCGCGGAATGGGGGTCGCGCTCATGGTGAGAGTGTCCACGTTCACCTTGAGTTGTTTCAAGCGTTCCTTGACGGCGACACCGAACTTTTGTTCCTCGTCGATTATCAGTAGTCCCAAATTGGCAAAACGCACCGATTTCCCTATCAGTTTGTGTGTGCCTATGATGATGTCAATCTTGCCGTCGGCAAGATCCTTGAGAAGAGCGCGCAAGTCCTTGGGCGACCGGGCGCGACTCATGTAATCGACACGCACGGGAAACTCCTTGAGTCGCTCGGTAAAGGTGCGCCAATGCTGGAAAGCGAGAACCGTAGTAGGCACCAACACAGCGGTTTGCATGCCGTCGACGGCAGCCTTGAACGCAGCGCGAATTGCGACCTCGGTCTTGCCGAAACCCACATCACCGCAAATCAAGCGATCCATGGGGCGAGCACTCTCCATGTCGGCTTTCACGGCACGCGTCGCTTTGAGTTGATCGGGGGTGTCCTCATAAATGAACGACGCTTCCAACTCTTGTTGCAAGTATCCGTCGGGCGAGAACGCGTGCCCCTGTTCCTGCCTACGCTTGGCATACAATTGTATCAAGTCGCGAGCAATATCTTTCAACCGACTCTTGGTGCGGCTCTTCAACTTGTGCCACGCGCCGCTGCCCAACTTGTGCAGGTGCGGTTCCTCTCCCTCGCGACCACGATATTTCGACAACTTGTGCAACGAGTGGATAGACACAAAAATTTGGTCTCCACCGTGATAGGTCAACTTTATCATCTCTTGCACGGTGCCGTTAACTGCCGTGCGCAACAAACCGCCGAAGCGTCCCACACCGTGATCCTCATGGACAATGTAGTCGCCCGGTTCAATTTGTTGCAGTTCGCGCAAGGACATTGCGAGTTTGCCGCTGCGAGCACGCTCGCTGCGCAATGTGTACTTGTGGAAGCGGTCAAAAATCTGGTGATCGGTGAAGATGCAAATTTTCTTATCCTCGTCGACAAAACCCTCATGCAAAGTTCCCTCTATCGGCTCGAAGGTGATATTGTCACCACGGTCGGCAAAGATGGTGCGCAAGCGTTCGATTTGCTTGTCGCTGTCGCTACCGATATATAAGGTGTAGCCGGAGTCGAGGTATCGGGTCAGCGATTGGGCAATGAGGTCAAAATTCTTGTGGTACACCCCTTGAGGGGAGCAGTTACAAGAAACACGGGCATCGCCACGAGTCGCACTTTCGCCGGGCAACACCGTGATGCGCCTCAAGTCGTTGACGGTTGCTGCAAAACGGGCGGTATCCACCACACGTTGCAGCGCATGGACATCACTCTCGTCGGCAATCAGCGCACTCTCGCTCATTGTCTCACGACCGATGTCGGCAACACGCGCGACGACGTGTCTCATGTCGTGTACGACAACGACAGTTTCATCGCCGCAAAACTCGGGGAGTGACACACCGGACGTCGTGTCACCGCCCTGTGCTCCCATCAGGCTGACACTGTCGAGGCGTTCCTTGCTCAACTGCGTTTCCACATCAAAGGTGCGAATGCTGTCGATTTCGTCACCGAAGAAGTCGATGCGCAACGGCAATTCGCCCGTGAAAGAGAACACATCAAGCAACGAGCCGCGCACCGCCAACTGTCCCGGCTCGTACACGTAGTCAACACGCACGAAGCCCATGTCGGCGAGACGGTGCGCGACATCAAGCATATCGGCAGTGCGTCCCACCGCAAGCGAGATGGTTGTGCTTTCAACGCTTTCACGCGACGACACCTTCTCGGCAAGAGCCTCGGGATAGGTGACGACCGACAAGGGCGCATCATCACTGTGCCAACGGTTGAGGACCTCGGTTCGCAAAATCTCGCTCGGGGGATCGACTTGACCGTACTTGATGTCACGTTTATAACCCGAGGGGAACATCATCACGTCGTGCTCGCCTCGCAGGGCTACAAGGTCGCCGTACAGGTAGCCGGCGGCATCGGCATCATCGGCAATGACAAGATAAGGCACCCGGCGACGCGGCAACAACGAGAGCATCACCGCGCACGACGAACCGGCAAGACCGTCGACAACGATGTCGCGCTTGGCGGCTTCAACGGCACGACGCAACGCAGTGGCACGACGTCCGCCGAACAATCGGGCAATTTCAACAGATTTCATTTCAAGGCACAAAATTACAAATTTTTTCGCTTATCACGCCAATCGGTCGACCGACATGTCGCCTACATAATAATTTATCGCACCGGGCGGCAAACAATATAACAAAGAGACGAGCGTTATTGTTGTAGTGAATTTTGTGTCGTGATGAACGGTTTTTTCTCATTGTTGGCCCGCTTTGTGCCACCCTACAAGCACTACCTCGTGCTTAACGTGTTGTTCAATATCTTGGCAGCACTCCTCACCCTATTCTCTTTTGCCCTTATTATTCCCATTCTCGAGATGTTGTTCGGGCTGAACACCGCCACCTACGAGTTCATGCCCTGGGGAAGCACGAGTATAGATAAGGTTGTGGTGAACAACTTTTACTATGCCGTACAGTGCATCATCGCCCGCTACGGCAGTTCGGTGGCGTTGGCGTCAATAGCCGTGGCTCTCGTGGTAATGACTGCACTCAAGACAGGGAGTGCCTACCTGAGCGCGTTCTTCATGATACCGATACGCACCGGCATTGTGCGCGATATTCGCAACATGATATATGCCAAGATTGTCACCTTGCCTTTAGGTTTTTTCACCAACGAGCGCAAGGGCGACGTGATGGCTCGCATGAGCGGTGACGTGACCGAGGTGGAAAACAGCGTGATGTCGTCGCTGGACATGATGTTCAAGAACCCCATCATGATTGTGGTGTGCCTCACAATGATGATATTGGTGAGTTGGCAGTTGACAGTGTTCGTGTTGATATTGCTGCCCGTTGCCGGGCTTGTGATGGGCGGTGTGGGCAAGCGTCTCAAACGCGTGAGCCTTGATGTACAGAACCAATGGGGCGTGTTGCTGAGCAACATTGAGGAAACGATAGGCGGACTGCGTGTCATAAAGGCGTTTAATGCCGAGGGCACTGTGCGCGCGCGTTTCACCGGCGAGAACGAGCGTTTTCGCGACATCACCACTCGCATGCAACGGCGTTATGAGTTGGCTCACCCGATGAGCGAATTCCTCGGCACGGCAACCATAGCCATAGTGTTGTGGTTTGGAGGCACACTGATTTTGAGTGGCACCAGCACCATTACCGCACCCAAGTTCATTTACTACATGGTGATATTTTACAGCATCATCAATCCTGCCAAGGACTTGAGCAAGGCGACCTACTCAATACAACGCGGTCGCGCTTCAATAGAGCGCATCGACCGCATCTTGAGTGCGCCGGTCACGATAACCGACCCTGACGCACCGGCACCGGCACCGGTGCTCACCGATGCAATACGGTTCAACGATGTGACGTTTGCTTACGACGAGCGGGCGGTCATTGACCATGTTTCGCTCGACGTACCGCGCGGAGCAACGGTGGCTCTCGTGGGGCAGAGCGGTAGCGGCAAGACAACACTTGCCGACTTGTTGCCCCGTTTCTACGACGTGCGGGAAGGCAGCATCACCATTGACGGGGTTGACATCAAACAATTCCGCATCAGCGACCTGCGAGCCATCATGGGTAACGTGAACCAAGAAGCAATCTTGTTTAACGACACCTTTGCCGCCAACATCGCCTTCGGCACGCCCGATGCCACCCGTGAACAAATCGAACAAGCCGCACGCATCGCCAACGCCTACGATTTCATCATGGAAACCGAGCGTGGTTTCGACACCAATATAGGCGATCGCGGCTGCAAGTTGAGTGGAGGTCAGCGACAACGCATCTCTATAGCACGTGCTATACTCAAAAATCCTCCCGTGCTGATACTTGATGAAGCGACCAGCGCACTTGACACCGAGAGCGAACACCTCGTTCAACAAGCCCTTGACAACTTGATGCAAGGGCGCACGACCCTCGTTATCGCCCACCGGTTGAGCACCATCAAGAACGCGACAATGATATGTGTGATGCAAGAGGGCAAAATTGTGGAGCGCGGTACCCACGACGAGTTGATTGCTCGCGGAGGAGCGTACAGTCACCTCGTCGAAATGCAAGGCTTGTCATGAAGACAACGGTATTTCTCGTGGGCTTCATGGGGTGTGGCAAGAGTACGCTCGGAGCGGAACTTGCCTCGCAGGCGGGCGTGCCGTTTATTGACCTCGACGAGTATATTGAACGGGAATACGGAATGAGCGTTCAAGGGATTTTTGCCACGCTGGGTGAGGCGGCTTTTCGCCAAGCCGAGACAGCGGCTCTCACGGCAGTGGCCACGACAGGAGCCGTCGTGGCGACCGGCGGAGGCACTCCCTGCCACGGCGATAACATGGCGACGATGAACGCCGGGGGAATTACCGTGTGGCTCACGGCTCCGGTCGACGTTATCACCCGTCGCTTGCTCATTCCCGAACAACGTGCCAAACGCCCCCTTCTCAACGGTCTCAGTGCAACGGAAATCGAAAATTTTGTCCGACAGTCATTGGAGAAACGACGACCGTACTACGGTCTCGCACAGATGCACTTCGACAGCACCGACATCGAAACCGCTACTGCAACCCGTCGCACAGCGACAGCATTGCTCAACGAACTCAAGCGCACAACGGAACATCAAGAAGGGCGGTAATCCGTTCAATTTGTCGCATCGCAATCAATTAAACAATCAATTTTTGCAGATTTATTTCTTGATTTCAAGTTTTTATACTAACTTTGCAGTCGCAATCGCGACACCTCATGTGTTTGGCGACCGGTCCCATAGCTCAGTCGGTTAGAGCAATTGACTCATAATCAAGAGGTCCTTGGTTCAAGCCCAAGTGGGACCACAAGAATAAGCGGACAGTTACAACATTGTGACTGTCCGCTGCTATTTTGTCGATACACCCCACTACGGGCGAGTGCATCATGATATAAAGCCCATCAAAGCGACACCGACTATCGAAATTGTGACAACAGCGGGAAGAGCCTTGGCTGCATAGTAGTGCACCCAATAGCGCCACGAGGAGCGCAACCACCGTCCGGCCGGAGTGCCGCTATATGCCATCACGCCGAGGGCTGTACCTATTATCGCCCCGAGCACCATGATGCGAGGCTCAAGCAAGATGCCGAGCAAAATACCGGCGACACCGGTCGAGACGATATAAAGATTACTCACCCGTTTGCCGTCGGGCTCACCCACAGGAGCCAAATGATATATGGCAGCGGCTATCATGGCGGCAACCGCCCAAAACCACAGGTATCGGGGCGGCACGAAGATGTGATAACCCATGTGCAAAACGAGCAGACCGGCAAACGCCGACAGCGGTGCAAACATTCGCGGGAAGAGGGTAAAACCGAGTGCCGCGACGAGCAGCAAAAGTCCTGTTATAAGTAATATCATATCGTTATTGACCTTGAGTTATTGACCTTGAGTTGTCGACGCTTGGGCGGTGACCGGAGCATAGGACACCCGCGCCGAAGCCGATGAACGCAGCCGTTCGGTAATAACAGTCTTAACGGTTTCTATCTCACTCAATGTGATAGGAGCCTCGTTGAGCAAACCATCGGCCTTCTGACCGTCAATCACACGATTAACCATGTCGCGAATATTCTTGTCGTTAGGCTCGGTGATGCTCTTGACGGCAGCCTCACAGGCATCGGTCATCATCAATATTGCCGCCTCGCGCGACTGCGGATTGGGACCGGGATAGGTGTAAATGGAGCGATCCACATCAGCCTCACTCTTGGCTGCCTTACAAGCGGTTGCGTAGAAGAATTTTGCCATGCCCTTGCCGTGGTGTTGCAATATCATGTCGACAATCACCTTGGGCAGGTTGGCTTTTTGTGCCATTTGCACACCGTCGGTAACATGGGCGATAACGATGCGTGCGCTTTGCTCGGGCATCAAGGCATCATGTGGGTTGACCCCCATTTGATTTTCGGTGAAAAATGCCGGGTTGTTTATCTTGCCTATATCGTGGTACATCGCACCGGCACGCACCAGTTGCACGTTTGCACCGATGCGCAGTGCCACCTCGCTGGCAATCATCGACACCTGAATTGAGTGTTGGAACGTGCCCTGGCACTTCTCGCTCAAGGTGCGCATCAGCGGTGTGTTAATGTCGGTCAACTCAACGAGTGTCGCCATACTGGTAAAGCCGAACAGACGCTCAACAACGAAGATTACAATGCTCGAGAACGACAATGTGACACAGTTAACCGCAAAATATTTGATTACAGTCCACTCGAACGAACCCATGTTAGCCGAATAATTGCCGCCGGAGAACACATGAGTCATGTCGCCGCCTCGCATCATCACTACAGCAATGTACATGAGCGTGTAGGCAATAAACACATTGGCGGCACAGCGCAACATCTGCGAACGGCGCGTGAGTTCTTGTATAGACGCGATAGCCACGAAACCCGCCACCGACTGCATCATGATATACTCCACGCGGTCGCCGACAACGAGCGCGGTGACGAGCACGAGCGTGACATGAGTTGCAAAAGCAGTGCGAGAGTCGAAAAACACGGCAACCACAATGGGAACCACGGCAAGCGGAATCACATAACGGTAGTTGTGAGCGTGGGTGATGGCATACAATGCCAAAGCCGTTGAGAGGCTAAGCAGCAACAACAGGAACACGAACCTCTTGGTCTGAGACAAATACTTGGGTCGCATCGTGACCAAGAAGAGATAAAGAGTGAGCATCAACAAGGTCACGATGGCGACCTTGCCTATCATCACTTGTCGTCCCACCGATGCCACACCCTTGTCGCTGGCATCGCGTTCGAGGTCGTTGTAATAGGACTGCAAGACATGGTATAGCGTCGGGGTGATGACCGCACCGTTATCAATGATGATGTCACCTTTGGCGACTTGTCGAATATAAAGCGCATTATCAATCGCCGTCGAGAGCAAACGCTCGTTGTTGAGCGTGTCGAGCCTCACATTGGGCAGGACAACCGTACTCGCCGTGTTGAGGTCAACCGCGCCCTCACTCGCGAGCAAGTCGGTTGCACGAGCAACGGTAAACAGTCGCGTGGTGTCGACGGGCGTGTACACACCCGAGGCGTCTTGAACAGACACTCGCACGATAGAGTCCTCTTCAAATGCTCGGGCGAGATTGTCGTCAACGACACCCACCTCGTAGATGTGTCGCAATGTGGCGATCGCCGCATGAGGCAGACCGCGCGCAGCAGCCACCGCTTTGGTGGCAACATCGTTGTCTACTAACGCTTTGGGAACGAATGCTTCACGCTCGGCACGCGAAATGTCTTGCACCGTATCGCCGGTATAAAAAGCATCGAAGGTGCGATCGGATACAAGGGTGCCGTAGTTCCAGCGTTGGTAATAATCGAAGTCGTACCCCACTCGCACCGCCTTGTTGGTCAAGACGAGCGTGGCGGTGACCACACCTATTGCCGCTAACATCAGCAATAGGGGCATTACCGCTTGTTTGTCGTATTTGAATTTCATGATAAGAGAGTTTTCTTATTTTGCTGTCTGCCCTTGTCAACTCGTGCGAATGGCCTGCTTGACATCGTCCACTTCCCTCAAGCGATGACACAGGTCGGTCACCACACCGGCATCGGTAATCAAGACATCGAGATCACAGTGGAAAAGCCCGTCATTCGCCTCGATGTTGAGTCGACGCATATTGATTGACATCGTGGTGGAAATGATGTGTATGATACGCTGCAACACGCCTTGATTGTCAATACCCTCGACATGAATACAGGCAAGAAAACGCACATTAACCTCGTCCCAACTCGTTTGTAACAAGCGTTCACCGTGTTGAGCCTTGAGGGCGGCGGCACGCGGACAGTCCATCTTGTGTACCGTCACCCGGTTGTGCTCGTCGAAGTAACCCACCACGTCATCGCCGGGAATGGGGCGACAGTAGTCGCAAATGCGGTAATTGGCAACCCCGTCGGTTGTGCGCAACACATACACCTTCTTGGCATCAACAGGCTCACTATCCGGCTCATTATCGGCATGCTTCTTTGTTTTGGGAAACTTGAATTTTTCCGCAATGATACCCAACAGTCCCTGTTCTTTCTTCTTGCTCTTGATGTGCTTGATTGTCAAGTCGTTAAGAACCGCCTCACCCGAACCTATCATGCGGAACAAGTCGTCCTTGTTAGCGGCACGATACATGTGAATGAGGCGTATCATCACTTCGTTGGTCAACTCCTGTTGTTCGGCAGCGAGAAAATCATTCAACATTTTCTCGCCGGTGTGGACAATCTTGCGTTGATGATGTTTCACCGCCTGGTGCAAGCGCGCCTTGCCGGTTGATGTCACGAGAAAATCCTCCCACTCGGCCTTGGGAACCTGCGAATGCGATGTGAGCACCTCAACCTGGTCACCGCTGTTGAGTTTATAGGAAAAGGGTTGCAACTGCCTGTTCACCTTACCGGCAATGCAATGTGCACCCAACTCGCTGTGCAACGTGAAAGCAAAGTCCAATATTGTCGCCCCCAACGGCAGGTTAAAGGTCTGACCCGTGGGCGAAAACACCAGAACCGATGTTGCAAACAAGTTTAACTTGATCATCTCGAGGAAATCAACAGAATCGGGACCCGGATTAGCCAACACGTCTTGTATGTTGCGAAACCACTCGGCCAAACCACTCTCCTCGTCTTGCTCCGACGACTTGTACTTCCAGTGGGCGGCAAGTCCGCGCTCGGCGACATCGTCCATGCGGCGACTGCGAATTTGCACCTCGACCCATGTTCCCCCCGGTCCCATCACCGTGACATGCAAGGCACGATAACCGTTGGGCTTGGGTGTACTGATCCAATCGCGCAACCGGGTGGGGTGTTTCTTGTAAATATCGGTAATCTCACTATAAATATCCAAGCACACGCGTTTCTCGAGAGTCTCGTCGTCACATTCGAACACAATGCGTGCCGCGTACAGGTCGTACACCTCCTCAAACGGCACATGCTTGGTTTCCATTTTCTTCCAAATCGAGTAACACGACTTGACGCGAGCACTGAATTCATATTGCAAGCCCATCTTGTCGAGGACAGCACGAATGGGAGCCGCGAATTCCTCAAAAAAGGCATTACGCGACGCTTCGCTCTGCTCGACCTTGGCAGCGATGGCTTTATAGGTATCGGGGTGCTCATACTTGAAACACAACTCTTCAAACTCGGTCTTGATAGCAAACAGACCGAGACGATGAGCCAACGGAGCATAGACGTACAAGGTTTCTCCGGCAATCTTATACTGCTTGGCTGTCGGCATCGAGGCAAGTGTGCGCATATTGTGCAAACGGTCAGCCATCTTGATGAGAACAACCCTAATGTCGTTGCTCATCGTGAGCAACAACTTGCGGAAGTTCTCGGCCTGCATGGACGCTTCTTCACCGAAAATACCACCCGAAATCTTGGTCAAACCGTCAACGATGTGGGCAATCTTGTCACCGAATATCCCCCGAATGTCCTCAACGGTATAGTCGGTGTCCTCAACAACATCGTGCAACAAAGCGGCACAAATCGAGGTTGAGCCCAATCCGATTTCCACACTCACAATCGTGGCAACGGCGATTGGGTGTAAAATGTAAGGCTCTCCACTGCGACGACGTATGCCTTGATGAGCATTTCTCGCAAACTCAAATGCCTTGTTGATGATTTCCACCTTCTTGCGGTGGTTGCTGTTCAAATAACTGTCGAGCAACACACGGTAGGCATTGTCTATCATCTCGTTTTCCGGCTGCTGACTATGTTGTTGATATTCGCTCATAAATCTACCTAATTAACCGAACCGCAAAGTTATAAAAACAAAAATTGCTATGCAAATTTTAATTATGCCCCACCATTAACCGTATAAAACTCACTGTAAACGGTTAATTACTATCGTGGCTGCGACCGATAACATTCGGTAAATTCCACCCGACCCGGCACATCGGACTCTTGCCGATATTCGGGTAATATTTGTACCTTTGCATCGCAAAACACGGTGAGATGCTGTTCAATTCGTTGGAATTCATCATTTTCTTGCCCGTCGTGTGGCTGTTGTATTGGTTTGCGTTTCGCAACAGGCAAACTCAAAACCTTTTTGTCATCGCGGCAAGTTACTTGTTCTACGGCTGGTGGGACTCGCGTTTTTTGCTGCTCATTGTGCTGACATCGTTAACAAGTTTTGCGAGCGGATTATTGCTTGAACGAGCCGAGGGGAACGAACGACTGCGCAAGGTGTGGTGCATCTCCAATGTGACATTCAACTTGCTCATACTGGGCATTTTCAAGTACTACAATTTCTTTGTTGAAAATCTGCAAGCCACGCTCGGCTTATTCGGCATCGCCCTCGACGGACCGACGCGCAACATCATTTTGCCGGTCGGAATTTCTTTCTATACTTTCCAAGCGCTCAGTTACACTATCGACGTGTATAAGCGACGACTTGGCGCAACTCATGACATCGTAGCCTTTTTCGCCTACATCAGTTTCTTTCCCCAATTGGTGGCGGGACCCATCGAGCGGTCGACCAAGTTGCTGCCACAGTTTGCAACGAGTCGCACATTCGACTACGCGGCAGCCGTCGACGGTTGCCGACAGATGTTGTGCGGATTTTTCAAAAAACTTGTGGTGGCTGACCTGTGTGGCGAGGTCGTTAATTCACTTTGGGATCGCTGGAACGAGTTGTCGGGCATTAACTTGATATTGATAGGTTTCCTATACTGTTTTCAAATCTACGGTGACTTCTCGGGCTACAGCGACATCGCCATCGGGTGCGGACGCTTGTTCGGCATCAACCTGTCACAAAACTTCAACTTGCCGTATTTTGCACGCAGCATACCCGACTTTTGGCGACGGTGGCACATTTCACTCACATCATGGCTGACCGACTATATTTATTATCCGCTGGGAGGCAGTCGCTGTTCGAAACCTAAAGCGTTGCGCAACGTGTTTATCGTGTGGGGACTCAGCGGATTGTGGCACGGAGCGGCATGGACATTTATCGTGTGGGGGCTGTATCATGCGGTTCTCGTCGGCCTATATCGCGTGTTTGACCTCAACCCCCACTACCAACCGCCGTTGGGAGAAGGGCGCAAGTTGCCCTCTTTCACCGAATTGCGACAGATGGGAACGACTTTCCTCCTTGTTGCTGTGGGGTTGGTTTTCTTCAGGTCACACGATGTGTCCCAAGCGTTGCACATCTTGTGGCGCATGGTGAGTTCCCCCTTAGACGGTGCATTGATAACCTATAAGAGCGGAACGCTATACGCAATCATTGCCGTGTTGACACTCACAGTGCTTGAATGGATACAACGCGACAAAGCACACGTCTTGCAATTCACGGACAACTCGTTTTTTGCTCGCAAAGCGACTGCTCGATTGGCGGTATATGCCACCGTAATCATCTCCTTTATTCTCGCCGTGGGCAAGGTTCAGACGTTCATATACTTTCACTTTTGAGCCATGAAACGTTTTCTGCTGAAGTTATCCTATACAGTGCTGCCTCTCTGGTTGCTTACCATGACGGTGACCGGCTTTTACAAACTCAAGGTAGAGCCCGAAATGAACGGAGAGTTGGGACCGTTGGGCAAACTGGTATTCCCCGTTGAGCACAAGGACAATGTTGACATCACCACGAAGTATTACACCGATTGCGTGAGTCTTGAAGAGTTGACCGATACTGTTGTTGACGTACTCACCCTCGGCGACTCGTTTTCACAGCAGTGGCTGGGCAGTTATGAGAATTTCATTGCTCGGGATGGGTTCAGCACCGTCAACCTGCATGTGGCGATGAATATGTTTCAAACTGCCTACGACCTGATGAAACTCGGTTATGTGGATTCAACCCATGTCAAAACAATAATTATCGAAAGTTGCGAGAGATTTACGGTTGAACGCATCTTGAAACTCTCGACATTGGACACTGCCGTGACCGTGATGCCAATCAACACGGTGAGGGCTGTCGGAGAGGACGACACATCACGAAATAATCCTTTAATCGAGACACGCAACTGGATATTGCTTCGCTTGGGAATAAAACACCCGGTTCGACATGCTCGCGTCAACCGCGAGTTGTTCTCGGGGGGCGACGGGCGCGATCTGTACTTCCTTGACGAAGACCTGTATCAAACGAGCATCTCACCCGCCGAAACCGTCATTATCAAGCGCAACATCGGACTTATCAACAACATGGCAGACAGTCTCGGTATCAAAATCGTTTATCTCGTGCCGCCCGACAAATACACTGTTTATCAGCAATATATAACAAATAATCCGTTTCCCCTCAAGACTGTGGGTAAACAGCTGAAAACAATGATGGCAAGCGACAACGTTCACGTGTGGGTGTTCGGTATTGATGTCGTTTCTCAATCGGTTGAGACGGGAGAGAAAGACGTGTACCCCGTGAGTGCAACTCATTGGAACTGGAGCACATCAGAGCGCGTTGCATCAACAATCAGCGCGCTCATCACCCGGACTCGCTAAAGTCGTTTCGGCATCACCGGCATCGACAACAATCGCTATCAGCCTACTATTGCCTTTTTCAAGGCTTTTGCCAACTGATCGGGGCATGACGTGGGTTTCGCACCGCATGTCACGCCGTCGAGCAAGGCGATAACCTCGCTTGCCGGACGCCCTTCAATCATGCGAGCAAGCCCGAACGTGTTTCCCGGGCAACCGCCCACTATTTCAGCGTTAATAATGCGATTGTCATCATCAAGCGTCAAGTTAATCTGTTTGGAACAGGTTCCTGTCGTCGGATATTCAATTGTCTTCATTTTTCAACCGTATGTAGCACGTTGCCACTCAATTTGACACTAACAAGTCGCGAAGATAGATGATTTTTTTTAAAAATCTTTAATTTGGTGTGTAAAACAAAAAAAATAACATCTTTTTCTTACCTTTGTAGGCGAACTGTAATTATTAAAGACTAAGTTCATATCATTCTCATGATGAAAGAAAATATTATCAAGATTTTCGAGCGCAGTTTCATTGACAACTGGGACTTGGCTGCGTTGACCGATTACAATACTCGCAAGAGCCTGACTTACGGTGAATTCGCGCGCGACATTGCACGGTTACACCTGTTGTTCGAGCAGTGTAACATCAAGCAGGGCGACAAAGTGGCTCTCATCGGCAAGAACACGCCCTCGTGGGTGACTGTCTTCATCGCCACCATAACCTACGGAGCGGTGATTGTACCCATCTTGCAGGAATTCAATCCCAACGATGCCCAACACATTATCAATCACAGCGAAGCGTCGCTGCTCTTCTCAAGCAACGCTATTTGGGAAACACTGGATTTTGACCAGTTGCACAACATTCGCGCCGCGCTGTCGCTCGACAAACACGAGGTGCTTGCCGAGAAAGAGGGCGAGATGGTATCACGCGTGCTGTACCGATTAGACAACATTTTCGCCGAAAAACACCCCAACGGCTTCTACCGCAATGACATACACTATGCCGATGTCACCCCGGACTCGTTAATGGAAATCAACTACACGAGTGGCACCACCGGCTTCAGCAAGGGCGTGATGCTCACCGGCAACAACCTGTGTGGCAACGTCGTGTACGGAATCAACAGCGGCTTGCACTACAAGGGCAGTCGCTCGCTGTCGTTCTTACCCCTCGCCCACGCTTACGGCTGCGCATTTGATATGTTAACCCCCCTCGCGGTGGGTAGCCACATCACGCTGCTCGGGCGCATTCCTTCTCCCAAAATTTTGTTGAAAGCACTTGCCGAGGTGAGACCTCACCTCGTAATTTGCGTGCCACTGATATTGGAAAAAATTTACAGTAAAATCATCGTGCCGATGATCAGTCAGGGAATGTTGCGTTGGGCTCTTGCCGTGCCCTACTTGGACAATCGCATTTATGCCCAAATTCGCAAAAAACTCGTTGAGGCGTTCGGTGGTGAGTTTGAAGAAATCATCGTCGGTGGTGCTCCGTTCAATGCCGAGGTTGAGGATTTCCTTTACAAGATAAAATTCCCGTTCACCGTGGGTTACGGCATGACCGAGTGTGCACCGCTCGTGAGCCACACGCCGTGGCGCGAGTTCGTGCCACACAGCGCGGGTCGCGTGTTGCCGGGCATCATGGAATGTAAGATTTTGAGCGACGACCCCGAGAACGTGCCGGGCGAAATTTGCATTCGTGGCGAAAACGTGATGAAAGGATACTTCCACAACACCGAAGCCACCGACAAGGTACTGGAAGACGACGGGTGGTTGCACACCGGTGACATAGGCACGTTGAGTGCCGACGGCACCGTGTCCATTCGCGGTCGACTCAAGACGATGCTCCTGTCGAGTAACGGTCAAAACATCTACCCCGAGGAGATTGAAGCCAAACTCAACAATATGCTCGGTGTTGCCGAGAGTTTGGTCGTAGATCGCAGTGGCAAATTGGTCGCGCTGGTGTACCCCGACTACGAGGCAACCGACCAATTGGGCATGACACACGACCAGTTGCCTGCCCACATGGAAAATTTGCGCACCGAATTGAACAAATTGGTTGCGCCCTACGAGCGCATCGCTGCAATCGAGTTAATCGCCACCGAGTTTGAGAAGACTCCCAAACGTAGCATCAAGCGTTACCTGTATCGATAACGGTCGGTGCTTTGTCACTGATATTACACGTTCAAACGATGGTTGAAATCAAGCAAATAGAACCCACACGGCGAGCATTGACACCGTTTGTACAATACCCCATCGACTACCTGTATGCCGACAACAAATGTTACGTGCCGGCACTGGTGATTGACGAGATTGACACGTTGCGTCCCGATCGCAATCCGGCATTCGAGTTCTGCGATAGCATCTACTACATGGCATATCGCGACGGAAAACCGGTGGGACGCATTGCCGGTATTATTAATCGCGCGGTGAACGAGCGCTCCGGTCGGCACGAAGCCCGCTTTGGGTACGTGGACTTCATTGACGATGCCGAGGTTGTTGACGCGCTGTTCAACGCAGTCACCAAGTGGGCCCTCGAGAATGGTATGGAAACGTTGACGGGTCCGCTTGGTTTTACCGACATGGATCGTGAGGGAATGCTCGTTGAGGGGTTTGACGCTGTCGCCACTCAGGCAGAAATTTACAACCACGCCTACTATCCGCAACACATGGAGCGCATGGGCTTTGAGAAAGATGCCGACTGGATAGGCATGCACATCATGGTTCCCGATGAAGTCCCCACCAAGATGTTGCGAGTGGCTGACATCGTGCGCCGTCGCTACAACGTGGATAATGTACACTACACCTCACGTCGCAAGTTGGTTAAAGATTACGGCGATGCCATTTTCAACCTCATCAACGAGGCCTATGACAGCTTGTTCGGATATTCTCCGCTAACCAAGAAACAGATTGACCACTACATTGACATGTACCTGCCGTTCTTACCCCTTGATGACATCTCGCTCATCGTGCGTCGCGGTGGCGACAACGACGGCGAGTTGGTCGGTGTGGGTATCTCACTGCCCTCACTCAGCGAGGCTCTGATACGCTCGCGCGGACGCTTGTTCCCGTTCGGGTGGTGGCATCTGCTAAAGGCGTTCAAGTGCAAGAATCCCGTGGTCGACTTGATGTTGGTTGCGGTGAAGCCCGAGTTGCAAAACAAGGGTATAAACGCGTTGTTGTTTACCGACCTGATACCGAGTTATATCCGCCACGGATACGTGTATGCCGAGAGTAATCCCGAACTTGAGGCTAACAACAAGGTGTTGTCGCAGTGGGAGTATTTCGAAACGCACCCCAAGAAGCGCCGGCGCGCCTATATCAAAACCATCAAAACCGATTGATAAATGAAACGTTTGGCTTTTATATTACTGATAACGGTCGCAACGGTCATGACTGCCGGAGCCGATGCCGTAGCATCATTCACAACCAATTACCACGACTTCGGTACCGTTAAGGAGGAGCGGGGGTCGGTGTCACACGAGTTTGAGTTCACCAACACCGGCGACACGCCCTTACTGATTGTCAACGCTGTCGCTTCGTGCGGTTGCACGCGTCCCCAATTCGACACCAAGCCGATTAAACCGGGTAAAACCGGAAAAATCAAGGTCACCTATAGCACGGTGGGACGCCCGGGGGCTTTCAGCAAGACGGTGCGAGTACAAACCAATGCCAAGGGCAACACCAAAACTGTAGTGCTCTTGATTGAAGGCACTGTCACTCCCAAGAGTCAACGATAACCATGACAGGTGTCGTGAGATATATCGCATTATCCTTGCTCGCTCTGAGTGTTTCCCTTGCCGCCGTGTGCCAACCTATTGCGACATGGGTCAGCAAGGTTCACGACTTCGGCGTGTTTGATGAGGCTTCCGGCAGGCAATCGTGCGAAATGCGAGTGGTCAACACGGGCGATGCTCCGTTGATTATTTCTCGCGTACAACCCACTTGTGGTTGCACTGCCGGAGACTTCCCTCGCAGCCCGATAGCACCGGGCGACACTGCTGTCATCACCCTCACTTATAACCCCACTAACCGAGCCGGACAATTTGAAAAAGACGTGTACGTCTACACCAATGCGATGCCGGCACGCCATGTTGTGAAAATTCGCGGCAATGCCATTCCCACGGCATCAACGCTCGACAAGCAATATCCGGTCAACATCGGGGGCTTGAGATTATCACGACAGATACTTCCGTTGGGCGAAGTGCAACGCACCGGTTTCAGGTTGGGTTACATCAGCGGCTATAACTCGACCCACGACACCATCGTCATTCACTCTCGTTGCGACGCCTCGTGGCTGCGGATTGATGCCATTCCCGACACTGTCGCGCCTGCCGGCACCGTGACGCTGACGATGCGGCTCGACGGTCTTGATGCGCCCGAGTGGGGCTTGAATACAACCGACGTGGCAGTGGAGGCATCAAAACTTGATGACGAGGTCGTCGCCACCGGTTCCATCGAAGTTACAGGCGTTGTACTCGACGACTTCAAGCGATTGACAGCCGACTCACGCGCCAATCCACCCACTCTTGTTGTTGACGACCGCATCGAGACCGACAGCACAGGACGAGGAAAAATGACCGTCAAGAATAACGGACGCGGAACGTTGGAGATACGCCGACTATGGAGTGACGACCCCGCCTTGACATTAACCGTCGATCGCCGCAATGTTTCGCGAGGCGGTAAGGCGACAATCAACGTGACCGTCGATAAGCAAAAAATCAATGGCGAGGTGTTGAACACAAGTTTCACCGTGATTACCAACGACCCCGAGCGACAAGTAAGCACTGTACGCGTGGTCGGCATCTTGAAGTAATGAAAATCGACCGCGCTATAGCACTCCCGACAAGGAACAAACATTAAGGACGAAATGGAACAAGATATACAAACCGACAATCATCACGCTTCACATCTCGAACACCCCGAGAATGAGGCTTGCTATACCGGGTTGCAGGTCAACACCGGTGTTGAGCAACCGCCTGCTATCAACCCCTACATGAAACGCCGTCGCCGACCGCAACTCACGGTGGCGGACTACGTTGAGGGTATTCTTGCCGGGAATCCCGCCATACTCGGGCAAGCGGTGACCTTGGTTGAAAGTAAGGCTCCCGAACATCAGCAGGTGGCACAAGAGGTGATAGAACGATGCTTGCCACATGCCGGACGCTCGCGCCGTATAGGCATCACCGGTGTACCCGGCGCCGGCAAGAGCACGTCAATCGACGTGTTCGGTATGCACGTCTTGAAGCGTGGCGGCAAACTCGCCGTGCTTGCCATTGACCCGAGTTCCGAGCGCAGCAAGGGGTCTATCTTGGGCGACAAGACTCGAATGGAACAGTTGTCGGTGCATCCCCGGGCATTCATTCGCCCCTCACCCTCGGCAGGTTCTCTCGGTGGCGTGGCACGCAAAACTCGCGAGACAATAGTGTTGTGCGAGGCTGCCGGCTATGACACCGTGTTCGTCGAGACTGTCGGCGTGGGGCAGAGTGAGACCGCCGTACACTCAATGGTCGACTACTTCCTGCTGATACAACTCGCCGGCACCGGTGATGAGTTGCAGGGCATCAAACGCGGTATCATGGAGATGGCCGACGGCATCGTAATTAACAAGGCCGACGGTGACAACATCGAGCGAGCCAATCTCGCCGCAGCGCAGTTTCGCAACGCGCTGCACCTGTTTCCCATGCCTCCGAGCGGTGTGTTGCCCGAAGTGATGACCTATAGCGGCTACTACGGCATCAATATAGAAGCCGTGTGGGACATGATTGACCGCTATTTCGATGCGGTCACTCGTAGCGGTTACTTCGAGGAAAAGCGACGCAATCAAGAGCGCTATTGGATGTTCGAGACTATTAATGAACAGTTGCGACTGAACTTCTATAACAACCCCGAGGTGAGTGCCATGCTTGAGGTGAAAGAACGCAACGTGCGACTCTCCCGGCAATCGTCGTTCACCGCTGCTGCCGAGGTCTTGGACTTCTATTTCTCACAACTCAAATCAAACTCTTAAGCGCAAACTCACTTTGAATTATCAACGTCACTTCATTCTACCGGGAACCGCCGCTCGCGGCATCGGTAATGCGTGAACACCCTTGAAAGCGTGAACTAAACAAATACACACTATGTACACTTATAAATATCCCCACCCGGCAGTCACGACCGACTGCGTCGTGTTCGGTTTTGACGGAGTCAAACTCAACGTTCTGCTCATTGAGCGCGGAGGCGAACCTTACAAGGGTTGCTGGGCTTTACCGGGCGGATTTCTCAACATTGACGAAGACGCGCCCACCGGAGCCCGACGCGAGTTGGAAGAGGAAACCGGACTGCAAGTGAATAACATCGAGCAACTGGCGGCATTCACAACCGTAGACCGCGACCCGAGAGAGAGAGTTATCTCGGTGGCTTACTTCACACTCACTCGCATCTCGCAGGTCACAGCAGCCGATGATGCCGCACGGGCACAATGGTTCTCGCTGGACAACGTGCCTGAGTTGGCTTTTGACCACAAGGAAATTTTGGAACTTGCCTGCAACCGCTTGTCACAGTTACTCAAACTCAAGAGCGGTAACTTCACCGACAGCGACTTCACCTATGAGGAGTTGGACATGATATACTATGCCGCGTTAACGCGCTCGAGACGATAGAAGACATCACACGACCGATGCAATGGCGTGCATGAGGTAAATTAACACGGTCAACAACAAGATTATAACACAGCCGGCGACAATGCGAAAACGTAGCGATGCCGGCTGTCGTTGTTCCTCGGCAAACCAAGTCGGCAAGAAACTGCCGGGTAACAAGTGAGCACTCGACTGCGGGGTGACGGCAGGTGCGGTTGCGCGACTAACAGGCTCGTCTCTCACGACAACATCATCAACACCCGACGGTTGCGACAACGATTTGGCATCGCCGGGCAAGGAAGATAAAGCCGTTCCGCAATATGGACAATAACGTGCTTCAATGCCTGCAGGCAACGGCAAACCGCAGGAAAAACAGTATTGGAAACTTTCGGGCACTGACCCGGCTACCGGCGAGTCAACAGGCGTGGCGGGCTGCGAGAACTCATAGCCGGCTACCATGTTATGATGTAAGCACTGCGGACACACGACCTCACCGCCATGCATCGTCAGCACTGCGGTCGAGACATTAATTACACGGTCACATTTCGCACAATTAACGGTAATTGTATTATTGTTGTCCTCGGCACTCATCATCGCGGTGCAAAATTAGCAAAACAAAATTTGCCACCCAAATTTTGGCTCTTTATTGTGAATTTAATTTAAAAGCAATAATTTTGCAAATTGTTCCATGCTTTACAGGGTATGGTTCAACTTGTGCAACATGAATTAATTACGTTGATTTACAATTTCATCGGATATGGAATGTCCCAAGTGTCACAAGACAGTGGAGAACGGTTCTCACTTTTGCAGCAACTGCGGAGCGGCTCTTGCTGCAGTAGAGACACCCACTATCGAATGTCCGCATTGTGGTTCACAAATCAAAGCGACTGCCGTGTTTTGTCCGGAATGCGGTCGCATGGCACGCAACGACTTTGCCGAGGAGGTCAAGCACGACAAACCGTCGACCTCTCACGCTGAGGAGGTTGCCTCGTCTCCCGAAAAGCCGGCACAGATTGAATTCGACAATGTTGAAGAGACGATAGATGAGGTCGTGCCGGTTGCTCCGACAACAGATGTTGACCTTAACGAAACCGACGAAAATCCTCGCTCTACGTTCAATCGCAACGTGCTAATCGGTGCTGCGGTCGCCATACTGTTGATAGCACTGTTAACGTTGATGCGCCACTGCAACGACAGCAGCAACGGTGCCGATACATCAACCGTGCAAGGCGACAGCACTGCCGTGGCAACAACACAGGTTACAGTCCCTGCCGGCGAAGCGCTCAACATCTTCAAGATGGAACTGTCGCGTCACAACCTTAACGGAGACGATGCCCTCGCGATGGCGGCAACTCTGATACCCGGTAACCTCGCGGCAGACAAACCCGACCGCATCGTTGGTGTCACGATGAATAACATCGACGGCAACCGCTCGTTCATCAAGGTGTACGTGCTTGACCGCAGCGGTTCATCGTGGACACCGGTCTTGAAACAAACCAAATACTTCAACGGGCGCAAGTTGTTCATGAGCGATGATGCTTTGCGTCCCGAGCCCGGAGCGGTGCCGGCAACGGCATCGGTCGGCGGACACGATGCGATGCTGTTCGCCATGTACAACGAGCCGCAAGGCTTCGCTGTGGGCAACACGGCACGCGTGACAATGGCACTCTATGACCTCGAGGCAGACAAGTTACACTTGTTGGACTATGACGGAGTGACCAAGCGCCACGACGACGGCAAAATTTACGTTCACGGTAAGCCCATTCAAGGCACAAGCGGTCCGCAGATGAGTTTCCTGCGCGATGCCGCGCCCAAGGTGCATGTCCTGTATTTCCCCACCGAGGAGGAACTCAAGGCAGAACAAGAAGAAAAGGAACGCCAAGAAGAGGAGGCTCGCAAGAACGACCCGGACAATGCCGGTGAGACATGGGCCGAGGAGAATGCCGAGGCTATGGAACAAGTGAACGAGCGAGGTTCAGCCAGCGTCAAACCCAAGACCTACGACAAACCCATTTTCAACCTCCGCGACAACAAGCGCAAGTTGGACTTCGACACTCACCTCGTCTTTTGTGACAACGAGGGTAAGGTGTACGGCTTTGACAAGGCAACTCGCAAGTATTATGTGATATACAGTGCTTCCGGCTCCAATGCCCCGGCGAGCGACATCAGCAAGGGCAGTCGTGGCGAGCACGATGTGGAAATTGTCACCGCAAGCGGCACGTTGCACTACGACTTGTCCAACAACCGTTTGAGTCATTGATATGAGTCGCGGCAAGGTCAGTGATATTGTCCATAGCAACGTGGGCGCGATGATTGTCAACATCGCGCTTGCTTACTTGTTGTTCATGCTGACGCGCGTGGTTTTCGCGTTGGAAAATTACACCACCTTTATACCGCAGTTGACATGGGCGAGCCTGTGGACTGTGTTGAAGGGTGCACTCGTGTTCGACACGAGTGCCATCATGTATCTCAACATCGTCTACATCGTGCTTACTTTGTTCCCGTTACACATCAAGGAAACCGACGCGTGGCATCGCGCTATGCGTTGGCTCTTCGTTATCACCAACGGTCTCGGGTTGGCAATGAACCTGACCGACTCGGTTTACTTCAAGTACACCGGTCGCCGCACTACGATGACGGTGTTTGACCAGTTCGGTGCCGAGAACAATCTGCTTGGCATTTTCATGACCGAGTTATGGAACCACTGGTATCTCTTGCTGATATTCGCGGTGATGATATTCCTGTTGTGGTTGCTGTTTGTCACACCACGATTGAAGGTATATCGCACGGGGTTGCAGTACTACGGCTCGCAGGCGTTATCGCTACTGCTCGCTCTTGTCCTTGCTGTGGTGGGCATGCGTGGTAGCGTAACCGCCGGCACCAAGCCTATCGCCATCAACCATGCCAATAGGTATGCCTCGCGACCGGTCGAAGCGAGTCTTGTGCTCAACACGCCGTTTTCGATGATACGCACCATCGGCAAGAAAGCCTTTATCACACCGCAGTATATAGACCTTGCTCTGATGGAGGCCACCTACTCGCCCATACACTGTCCCGACACCGTGCCACCACTCGCCACCGGAAAGAACGTTGTGGTGCTCATTGTCGAGAGTATGGGAAAAGAATACATGGGATATTTCAACCATGATATTGACGGCTACAACGGGTACACCCCCTTCTTGGACTCGTTGGCGACACGCTCGCTCACCTTTACCCACAGTTTTGCCTGCGGACGCATCTCGATGGACGCGATGCCGAGTATCTTGTGCGGCATTCCGATGATGGTCGAGACGTTCTTCCTCACACCGGCATCGCTCAACAAGATAGAGGGACTACCCCTCCACCTTGACAAGATGGGGTACACAACGGCATTTTTCCATGGGGGGCACAACATCTCGATGGGGTTCAACGCCTTCGGACACGCAATCGGTTTCGAACGTTACTACGGGCTCGACGAGTATTGTGCAGCACCCGGCACAGCCGGCATGGACGACTTTGACGGCAAGTGGGCAATCTACGACGAACCGTTCTTGAACTATACTGCCGGTGTACTCGACACGCTGCCACAGCCTTTCATGGCAACGGTGTTCACAGCCAGCAACCATCACCCTTATTCGCTGCCCGAGCAATATTCTCACGGAGAATTGGGCGACAACGGCTCTTTGCCCATTCATCGCACAGCACGCTACACCGACAATGCCTTGCGCTTGTTCATGAAACATGCAGCCAAGCAACCGTGGTACGAAAACACCGTCTTCGTCATCACTGCCGATCACACCAACCTTACCGACCACGCGCGCTATCAAACCGACCTCGGTCTGTACGAAGTGCCTATCATGTTTTTCACGCCCGACGGTTCGCTGCCCGCGGTGACACGCGATGATGTAGTGGCGCAACACAGCGATGTGACTCCCACATTGTTGGCTTTGTTGGGCTACGGCGAGTGTTACGTGGCTTTCGGCAACAACCTGCTTGACACGTCACCAGAGGACTCTTGGGCATTTAACTACAACAATGGTGTATATCAACTCGTTACGAGCGACTATCTGTTACAATTCGACGGCGAACAGGTGACCGGTGTCTACGCGTGGCGAACCGATCCGCTACTGCACACCAATCTTGTCGGCAAGGTTGACACGACAACAGCCGAACAAAAACTCAAGGCATTAATTCAACAATACATGAGTCGCATGAACGAGGATAGGCTGACCGATGTCGAGGTGGGCTGATGCCGAAGAGGGCACTTCCCCTCGCTCTTCATTTCACCGTATTTCCCGCTACCCGTCGAGTGCACGGCGATTCGCCGCGTCATTCTCTCTCAATCCGGCTCACGATTTCCTCGACGGCTATGTCGGGGGCAAGCCATGTGATGCTCTCGTCGCGATGTAACCATGTGAGTTGTTTCTTGGCATACACTCGCGTGTTCTTTTGCAAACGGGCAATTGCCGTGTCGCGATTCCACACACCGTCGAACATGGCGAACATCTCTTTCATGCCCACGGTATTGAGAGCCTGCAAGTGGCGATGAACCGACATAGATTGAGCCTCCCTGTCGAGCCCGGCATTCATCATGTCGAGCACGCGACGGTTGATGCGGTCGAAAAGAATTTCGCGCGGAACATTCAACGCATATTTAACCACATCGAAGGCGCGCTCGGCGGGCACACCACGGCGCAACGCGCTGTAAGTGCCGCCGGTTTGCCGGCACACCTCGACTGCATGAACCACCCGACGCGGATTTGCCTTATCAACGATTGCATAGTAGTCCGGGTCGCGCTGTTTCAACTCTTCGAGTAATGCTGTCAGTCCTTGATGTTCGAGGTCGTCAAGCACTGCCGCGCGCACTTCGTGGCGGATGTCGGGTATCGCATCAAGCCCTCTCGTGACCGCATCGATATACATCATCGAACCTCCACACAACACGGCACGACCGTGACCGGCAGCGAACACTCCCGGCAACATTGCCAACACATCGGTGGCATATGCCGATGCGCTATAAGGCTCGGTGACACTGCGACAAGCCACCATGTGGTGGGGCACGCGAGAAAGTTGTTCCGGCGTGGGGGCAGCGGTGCAGACAGGTATTTCGCGAAATACCTGTCGTGAATCGGCATTGACAATGTGACACCCCAAACGTTGAGCCACAGCGATAGCGACATCGGTTTTCCCCGATGCTGTGGGTCCCGTTATAACGATGAGGATGTCGCGGTGTGCCACGTTCAGTCGGGATACTTCATTGCAGCGACCTCAAGGACGCGACGCAAGTCAAAGTAGAACTCTGTCGCCGTCTTGCCCGGACGTGGCTCGACGGTGATACAGTCAATACCATCGTCGCTTGTCTCGTGCGACACGGCACGATAGCCGAGGAAGTTCACGATATTGTACTCGTGATCGGGGGCAATGACCACCCACGGCGACTCCTTGGTACCGCGACCGCTGCTCATGATGGCGGCAATGATGCGATCAAGACGGAACTTGCGTATATTCTCCTTGAAAAACTTCTTTTTTTTATGCAAGGCGAATATCTGGTAGGTCATCTGGTTGAGGTCAAAGATGTTGTCGGCAAGCGAGAGGTCGGCATAGTGCTCAATCGTGTCCAGTTCCATGCGTGTGTGCTTGTCAAGATAATACAGTTCTTCGACCTTACTTGACCACACACTCTCTCTGAACGGATCGTAATCCTCTTGAAACGTGTATCCGTAGTACAAATTGCGAGCGTGCTCCAACTTGAAACCCGTCGTGTCATTGCCGGTGAACATCTTGAGCAACTTGGGGAAGTAATAGTCGTTCTTGGGGTTCATCGTCACTTGACGCACATGGTCAAAGTCAACCGGTGTAACCTCAACCTTGCTTTGCTGTGCGACCGCAACGAGCGACAAGGGCATCAACAATATGTAAATCAATAATTTCTTCATTTCTGTTTCTGTCAAAAAATAATAACCGATTGACATTAGCCACGGCGAGCGACATCAGGGATTGCGACGCAGTTGCTCGACGTACTCGCTGATGCGAGCCAATTCGCGTGGAATGTCAATGCGTTGCGGACAATGAGGCGCACACTGCCCACACCCGATACACTTGTCGGCTTGTCGCAGCCGCGGCACGGCACGATCGTGACCGACGAGGAACGCGCGACGTTGACGGCGATACTCACTGCGGTCGTCGGTGCCGGCGGCCGGGACATCGGGCGTGTTATCCTCACTGCGACACTTGTTGTAATGAATAAAAATTGCCGGAATGTTTATGCCGTAGGGACACGGCATACAGTACTTACAGTCGTTACACGGAATTGTTTTATAACTCACAAGGTCGCCACCCAACTTCTCGAGCATGTGTTTTTGCCGCTCGGTCAACTCCACGAGCGGACTGTAAGTCTTGACATTCTCAACAAGATGTTCCATGAATGTCATGCCACTCAAGACAGTGAGCACACCATCAAACGAACCTGCATAACGAAAAGCCCAACTCGCCACGCTTGCCTCGGCATCTTGAGCCAACAAACGTCGCGCCAAGGGGTCGGGCAAGTGGGACAACCGACCTCCCAACAAAGGTTCCATGATAACTGCCGGTATGCCACGGCGATGCAATTCTCCGTAAAGATACACGGCATCGGTATTGCGCGCATTAATCTCACGCGCGTGTTCCCAATCGAGATAATTCAACTCGATTTGTACAAAATCCCAATGAACATCGCCGGCATCGTGCATCGCCAACGCGCGGTCAAACACAGCCACGTCGCCGTGATAACTGAAACCCAAGTTGCGTATCACGCCCGCGGCGCGTTGCTCTTTGAGATAGTCCAACAGTCCGTTGTCAATATAACGACCGTCAAATGCCGCCATACCGTTCTCACCCATGCCGATGCCGTGCAACAACAAGTAGTCCACGTAGTCCACCTGTAACTCCTTGAGCGAGTTGGCAAACATTTCCTTGCCGGCAGCGAACGACCATGTCTCGGGGTTGAAGTTCGATAACTTTGTGGCAATAAAATACTTGTCCCGCGGATGCCGACTCAGGGCAATGCCGGTGGCATGCTCGCTGCGACCGCGACAATAAGCCGGTGACGTGTCAAAGTAGTTGACACCATGCTCGATGGCATAGTCCACCTGACGATTTACCATATCCTGATCTATCTCGGCATCGCCGTCCTCACGAGCACTGGCCTGCGAGTCGACTGTGGGCAAACGCATCATGCCGAAACCCAATATCGACACACGGTCGCCCGTATTGGGATTAACACGATAGGTCATCGTGCCACCGGGCTCGCTTGATTGCTGCACCGTATTGTCACAACCCACGATTGACACACCCGTTACAGCGGCGGCTCCGATACCGAGGGTTTTGAGAAAATCTCGTCGTTCCATTTTGTCTAACTGTTTTCAAACATGATGAACCTCAAGCCCCTCAACGTAGATTGCGCTGAACGGACGAGCCGGACATACATACTCGCAAGCACCGCAACCGATACAACGTGACACGTCAACATGAGGCACCATGGGCGACAAGTTGTCATTGGGATCAAGCGGCAACATCATGATTGCCTCGGCAGGGCAGTGGCGAGCACAGTTACCGCACGACACGCCGTCGGCAAGAACAACACAATTTTGCTTTATCCACACTGCTTGACCGATGTGAGTAACACTTTTATCGGCATGAGATATAGGCTTAATCGCTCCGTTGGGGCACACTTGAGAACAACGATTGCACTCCGGACGACAATATCCGCGCTCGTAACTCATCGTGGGTTGCATGAGAGTTAACAAACCGTCGCTCGGACGCAACACTCCATTGGGACACGCTGCGACACACAATTGGCATGCGGTACAGTGAGATGCCATGTTAGAGGCACCGAGTGACCCCGGAGGGGTGAGCGGCACCCGACGTTTGGGTTGTTTCTTATTCTCAATCACGGCGAGACCGCCGTCAAGTTTTTTGCCGGTTTGAGCAAAAGCCACATCGGCGGCAACGATAGCGGCACCGACCAACGCAGCGCGACGAGCCTCATTGACAGGTTTATCGGTCGCCGCGACCGACGTGCCGTAGCGCAAAGCACCGTGATTACACGATGACAAACAGTTGCCGCAGGTCACACAACGCGAGTAGTCAATGGCATGATTCTTCGAGTCGATACACGAAGCCTTGCAGTCGCGGGCGCACAAACCACACGAGATACACTTGTCGGTGTCTATGCGGATTTTCAACCATGACAAGCGAGCCAATTGACCCAACACGGTACCCACCGGACATATTGTGTTGCAATAGGTGCGACCGCTACGCCAAGCCAACGTTGCGACCAAGACGAACACGACCATAGCAACGATCAACGTGGGTACACTCTTCACCCACACGTCAACACTGTAAAAGGAATAACTCTCGTAGTGAGCCGCTATTGATGCAAGCACGTTATTGCCTGCCAACCATAGGGGTTGAAGCAAATTGGTTGCGATGCGACCGTAGTTGCCGTAGGGATCCAACAATGCCACGAGGCTGCCGATGCCGGCAACAAACGCTACAACCATCACCGCTACCATGAACCGGCGCAACCACGTCACGGCTTTGTTATAACGAAAACGGTGTTTCTTGCGACGTAACGACGACACCATGTCCTGCATGATGCCGAGGGGGCAAATAACCGAACAGTAGACGCGACCGAACACCAACGTGAGCAGCACCAACGTGAGCAGCACCAACACGTTCAGTGACAACAATGCCGGCATGAACTGCAAGCGGGCAACCCAACCGAGATAATGGTGAACGACACCGGTGAAATCAAGCAACAACAGAGTGATTGCCGTCATCACGAGTGTTGCGATTGTTATTCTTATTTTTCTTAACATTAAAAGAAGTAGTGAGCGAATAAACCGGGATTTGAGTAGCAAAGTTAATAAAAAGTTTTCACATTCATGACATTGGCGCTATAATGGAACATAAAAATTTATCGGAGCCTTTTTTGTTTACTGTTTTTTGTTATTATTGCATGGGATAAGTGCGTCCGGCGCAGTTGATCTATGCTAAAATTGGGGGAGGCTTGGGTTTGTGAAAAAATTTGTTTAATTTTGTCTTCAATTCCGTTGTGTGTGTGAAACTTATCTCTCGTCTAACACTTGCAGCGACTTAACTACCTGCGATACTTGAATTATTCAAAATATAACAACAATTGATTATGAGGAAAACAAAAACCATTTTTGCGGTGATGATGCTGCTTTTAGCCCTGCAGGCGGGCGGTGTAACCGCTGACCTCGACGGCAACGGTGTTGTTGATGCCGGTCTGCCACTTGAAGCCTCCACGGTGACTCCCGGCGTGATGACTTATACCGTCAATGGTGTGAGTTTCACGATGGTGCCGGTCACCGGTGGAACGTTCACTATGGGAGCGACTGCCGAGCAAGGCACTGATGCCGGTAGTGACGAGAAACCGACACACTTGGTGACCTTGAGCGATTACTACATCGGCGAGACCGAGGTTACCGAGGGGCTGTGGCAGGCGGTGATGGGGTCGAATCCCAGTTACGACGTCCGTGGAAGCAACATTCCCGTGGAGCGAGTCAGTTGGGATGATTGCCAAACCTTTATCAGCAAGTTAAACACATTGACCGGCAAGCAGTTTCGTTTACCCACCGAGGCTGAGTGGGAGTATGCGGCACGCGGAGGCAGCGAGAGTGCCGATTATAAATATGCCGGAAGCAATAAAATCGGTGAGGTGGCATGGATGGCCGTTAACAGTTACGAACAAAAACATCCAGTAGCCACCAAGGAGCCCAACGAGTTGGGACTATATGACATGAGCGGTAACGTGTGGGAATGGTGTCAGGACTGGTATGGCAGTTATAGCAGCGATTCGCAGACGGACCCCACCGGACCGTCTTCGGGCTCTTACCGCGTGAACCGCGGTGGCTGTTGGTTCGACAGCGCGAGGTACTGCCGCGTTTCGTTCCGGGGCTTCGACACGCCGACGCGCCGGGGCAGCGACCTCGGGCTGCGCCTTGCCCTTTAGTTCCCCCCCTTTCACGATTGTTCAGGCTTGACCGCGACCGGCTTGCGCGGCGCAGCGTAAGCCGCGCGCAAGTCACGCGGTCAAGCCACCGGCTGTGTTCAGTGAAGTGCGACCTCACAAATGTCGTGGAGTGGTGGCGTGGATAGGCAGTGAGCCGTCATCAATGCCGTTAATGTAGCCGACGTGAATATCATTCTCAATTACATCTTGGAGCATTCGTGAACTGTTTCTCGTAAATAATCTCGACCGAAGGTCGAGCATCTGTGTAACCCCGTTTGGAGCGCGATAGCGCGACAAGCGGGGCAGCACACACGCTACACTGTCGCCCGACGGGCGACTCATCTGCCGAGATACGGCATGAGCAGATGGGTCGGCTTTCAGCCGACTTCACTCTCATTCACCATGCCCACGGTGTCGCTGCGCTCCACCGCGGGTTACACAGATTACTCGCCCTTTGGGCGAGACGGCTGTTGCCGACAACTATGGATAGTGATGAAGTTCCTCTACGAGGCACTTACCTCGTGCCACCGCTTTCACCAAGCGTCGCACATCTTCGACGTGCTCGCATGGTGTTACCGACAAAGTCGGGTCTCCGACTCGCCTGACCTCTCCGAGGTCATCATCTCACGTAAACCCTTGTAATTCGTGAAATTCGTAGTTAATTTCTTGTCCGACCTGTCACACGGCATCGTCGCCTGACGGGCGACCCGGCGGGCGACATACGGCATGAGCAGATGGGTCGGCTGTCAGCCGACGTCACCCTCAGTCACCCTGCCCGGAGAAGTCCCGTTTCGGGGTGCAAAATTAAACAATCTGCGCCATTTTGTATGGCAAAAAGTCAAAAACATGCTCGCGGTACAATAAAAATTTGTAATTTTGTCACATGAAGCACAAGCAATCAAACGGTGATGTTGACACGGATATTGTGGCTCGCTTCGGACGATACCTGACCGACAACGGCAAGCGTCGCACCCCCGAGCGCGATGCCCTCGTCACAGTCATCGCTTCGCTGAAAAAAGTCTTCACGCTCGACATGTTGGTCGAGGCTTTGAAGTCAAGTGATATAGGCTCGTTATCCACCTCGACAGTCTATAGCAACCTTGACTTGCTTGTTGAGACCGGCATTATCACACGGCTGCACTTCGACGGACTGCCGGTTCACTATATTGTCACGCCCGAGTTGCCGCAGTCTTACCTCGTGTGCACGTCGTGCGGAAGGGTCAAGACCGTTACCGACAAACACTTGATTGCATTCATGAACACTCGTCGCTACCCCGCCTTCTCGGCATCGAGTTACTCGCTCACGTTGTACGGAACTTGTAACGGTTGTGCCCGGCGACAACGACGACAAGAGATAAAACCATAGGTGCGAGTGACACCACCGGTCAACGCGTTAAAAGCAAACACATCGCCCCCCACTCGGGCGACATAAAAACAAACTGAATATCATGGCAAGAGTAAAACCATTTGCAGCACTGCGTCCGCCACGCGACCTCGTCGAGCGTGTGGCATCGCGCCCCTACGACGTGTTGTCTTCCGACGAAGCAAGAGCCGAGGCTGCCGGCAACGAGATGTCGTTATATCACATTATCAAACCCGAGATTGATTTCACCGACGGCACCGGCGAGCACGATGACAAGGTGTACGACCGCGCTGTCGAGAACTTCGCCCATTTTCGCCGCGAGGGTTGGCTGGTGAGAGACGACAGCGAGTCTTATTATATTTACGCTCAAACGATGGACGGTCGCCGACAGTTCGGCATCGTCGTTGCCGCCGATGTTGAAGATTACCTGAAAGGCAAAATCAAGAAGCATGAGTTAACACGACGTGAGAAAGAGGCCGACCGTATGCGTCACATTCTCGTCAATCGCGCCAACATAGAGCCGGTGTTTCTCGCCTTCCCCGACAACGAGGTTCTTGCTCGCGTCATTAACGACACGGCCGGCAGTCGACCGGAATACGATTTTGTTGCCGATGACGGCATCGGTCACACCCTGTGGCGCATCACCGACCCGGCAACAATCGACGTGATAACAAAGGCTTTTGCCGATATTCCCTATCTCTACATTGCCGATGGGCACCACCGCACGGCAGCCGCTGCCCATGTGGGCGAGCAATTGGCACAGGAAGACCCGCATCACACGGGCAAGGAGGAATATAACTACCTTCTCGCCGTGTGTTTCCCTCAAAGTCACTTGCGCGTGATGGACTATAACCGCGTCGTCCGTGACTTGAACGGGTTCACTCCGACACAATTCCTCGATGCCGTGGCATGCCACTTTGACGTGGAGTGTAAGGGCACCGAGCCTTACAAACCGACCGCGCTGCACAACTTTGCGCTTTACCTTGACGGCAAGTGGTACTCACTCACAGCCCATGCCGACACCGTTGATGACAGCGACCCCATCGGCGTGCTTGATGTCACAGTGTCGTCCAATCTTATCTTGCGGGACATTCTCGGCATCGAAGACCTACGCACCAGCCACCGCATAGACTTCGTGGGAGGAATTCGAGGCTTGGGCGAACTGCAACGGCGCGTCAACTCGGGAGAAATGGTGATGGCATTGGCTCTATACCCCGTCACAATGCAGCAGATTATTGACATTGCCGACACCGGAAACATCATGCCACCCAAGGCAACGTGGTTTGAACCCAAATTGCGCTCGGGACTTGTAATCCACACGCTTGATTAACGACGGGATTATACAATGTTCACCGGTCGTCAAGACTACGTAGGGACAATCAATAACAGATTATAACACCAATGGCTCAGAAACCATCAATACCCAAAGGGACCCGCGACTTCTCGCCTGCCGAGATGGCGCGACGCAACTTTATCTTCAACACTATACGCGAGGTGTTCTCGCTATACGGTTACAGCCCTATCGAAACCCCCTCAATGGAAAACTTGTCAACACTCATGGGCAAGTACGGTGACGAGGGAGACAAACTGTTATTTAAAATACTCAACAGCGGCGACTACCTGCGCGACGCGCCCGATGAGTTGCTCACCGCTCACGACTCGCAGCACCTCACCTCGCACATCAGCGAGAAGGGACTCCGTTACGACTTGACCGTTCCGTTTGCCCGTTACGTTGTGCAACACCGCGCCGAACTCACCATGCCGTTCAAGCGTTACCAGTTACAACCGGTGTGGCGTGCCGACCGTCCGCAGCGCGGACGGTATCGCGAGTTCTACCAGTGTGATGCCGACGTGGTGGGTAGCGACTCGTTACTGAACGAGGTCGAACTACTGTCGCTCATCGACGAGGTGATGACACGCTTGGGTATCAACGTGACAATCAAGATTAACAACCGCAAGTTGCTCACCGCCGTTGCCGAGGTCATCGGAGCACCCGACCGCGTGGTTGACATCACTGTCACCATCGACAAGATTGACAAGATGGGGCTTGATAAAGTCAATGCCGAGTTGCTTGACAAGGGCTTGACACAAGAGGCTGTCGATGCCTTGCAGCCGTTGTTGACGACGACCGGCAGTAACGAAGTGCGTCTGGAAATGATGCGCAATATGGTCGGACACACCGTTGCCGGCGAAAAGGGACTGCAAGAAATAGAATTTGTCCTTAACCACGTGACCGCCCTCTCGCTACACTCGACGGTCGAACTCGACGTGTCGTTGGCGCGTGGGCTCAACTATTACACCGGCACCATCATTGAGGTGAAAGCACGCGATGTGGAAATAGGCAGTATTACCGGTGGGGGACGCTACGACAATCTCACCGGCGTATTCGGCATGGACGGATTGTCGGGAGTGGGCATCAGTTTCGGAGCCGACCGCATTTATGACGTGATGACTGCTCTTAACCTCTTCCCGGCCGACACGGCAACGACGGTGAAAGTGATGTTCGTCAACTTCGGCGACAACGAGGCGGCTCGCGCTTTACAGTTGATGCGCGACCTGCGCGCCGCCGGCGTGGCATGCGAACTCTATCCCGATGCCGTCAAGGTTAAAAAACAGTTTTCTTACGCCGGCGACAAGCATGTCCCCTATGTGGTCATCATTGGCGAGCGGGAACTTGCCGAGGGCACAGTCACCGTCAAGGACATGACCACAGGCACTCAATCGACCGTCGAAGCCGACCGCCTGCGTCATCTTTTCGACTGAACCGAGCGCAAGTTCTTCAAGAAACTCTTATTTTTTAACTTTTTTGGTGTATTCAATAATTTGTTGTACATTTGCGGTCAACCATGTTTCCTTTTCAAGACTAATTAACAACGACAACATAATACCAACGAGATGAAACGACTGTTATTGATTGCGCTCACGGCACTTCTTGTACTGCCCGCTATCGCGCAAGAGCGTCGCTACCAGATGTACGGCGTCATGTTCTACAACCTTGAGAACCTGTTTGACACCATCAACAACAATGGTGTCTATGACCTTGAATTCTCGCCCGACGGTGCTCGCCAATGGAATAACGAGAAATATTGGAAAAAACAGCACAACCTCGCGTGGGCAATCAGCCAAATCGTCACACCCGGCACGCCCGACGGACCGGCATTGATTGGCGTTAGCGAGATTGAGAATATCACCGTGCTTGAGGATCTTGTTCGCGAGCCCGAAATCAAGAACCGCCGTTATCAAATCGTTCACCATGACGGTCCCGATCGCCGCGGTGTCGATGTGGGTTTGCTATATAACCCTCGCGTGTTCAAGGTGCTCAATGTGACCAACCAACGATTGGGCAAGAAATACTTCGAATTGGCAGGCTACAAGGAGCAGTATGAGCACCAATACGAGGCAACGGGCTATCAGTTCCGCACTCGTGACCAGTTGTGCGTCACCGGAATGCTCGCCGGCGAGAAAGTCAGCGTGCTCGTCAATCACTGGCCCAGCCGCTTGGGCGGTGAGGAACAAAGCAGTTGGTTGCGCGAGGCAACCGCTGCCATGGCTCGCCACACCATCGACTCGCTACTGCTCGATGACCCCAACCAGGGCATTTTCTTCATGGGTGACCTTAACGACGACCCGCAAAACCGCAGTTGCGCCGTCACTCTCGATGCCAAGCGCGAGGCAAAGGATTGCAAAGTGGTTAACGACCTTTACAACCCGTGGTGGAAAATGCTTGACAAGGGCATCGGCACACTCGCTTATCGCGGCAACTGGAACTTGTTCGACCAAATTATCTTCAACGGATATTTCATGAAGAACAAGGATACAAAGGAGAAGCCACAGTTGACCTTCAGCCGTGCCGAAGTGCTCAACCGTGACTTCCTCAAGACCACCGAGGGCGACCGACAGGGTTACCCCTTGCGCACTTATTCCGGTGGTGTATTCCTCAATGGATATAGCGACCACTTCCCCACGATCATCTATCTGGTGAAAGAAGTGAGGTAACGTTGCCTTAATCGTACCAACGGCTATACATCAAGTAATTAGCCGCAATCTTAACGTTGATCTCGCTCGCTTGGGCGGGATCAACCATTTTTTTAAACTTGGCGGGACTGCCTGCCCACAACTCGTGGGCACCCACCTTGGTACCACCGAGCACCACACTGCCGGCGGCGATTATTGCCCCCTCACCTATTTCGGCATGGTCAAGAATAATGCTACCCATGCCGATGAGAGCCATGTCGGCAATCTTGGCTCCGTGAATTACCACGTTGTGACCTATCGACACGTCGTTGCCGATCTCGGTCACCGATTTCTCGTACAGGGTGTGTATCGTAGAGTTGTCTTGAATGTTAACGCGATCACCTATTTTAATCGTGTTGACATCACCGCGCAACACGGCACCGAACCACACGCTGCAATCCTTGCCCATTGTCACGTCGCCAACCACGGTGGCGTTGTCGGCGAGAAAAGTACCCTCGCCTATTTCCGGGGTGTAACCCCTAACTGTCTTTATTAATGCCATTATTGAATTGTGTCTTATTGAAGTGACGATGAAGCCGGCTACATCGTCACTTCACGTTGAATGTTTGTTTTAGCCGATTGCCGCTGTCGCACGCTGCAACCACGACGCATCGTCACCGCTCAACAACGGCAACAAGCGTTCGGCAACAAGAGCGTGATAAGCATTGATTCGGTCAACCTCGGCTGCAGTGAGCATTGAGGAGTCAATCAAACGACGGTCGTAGGGCACGAGGGTCAACGGCTCGAACGCGAGGAAGTCACCCGGCAGGTCACTCTTGACACACAACATCAAGTTTTCGATGCGAATGCCGTACTCGCCGGCGAGATATAACCCCGGCTCATTGCTGGTAACCATGCCGGCACGCAGCGGAGTAGGATTGAAATTGGTGCGTATGCTTTGAGGTCCTTCATGACAGCAGAGGAATTGTCCCACACCATGTCCGGTGCCGTGACCGTAGTTCAAGCCGGACTGCCACAGCGGCATGCGAGCCAAGACATCTAATTGCATGCCCGTCGTTCCCATGGGAAACACCGCGGCTTGCAACGCGAGATGCCCCTTGAGCACGAGCGTGTAGTCACGACGCTGCTCGGGCGACGGAGTGCCGAGGGTGACAGTGCGAGTGACATCGGTCGTTCCGTCAAGATATTGTCCTCCGGTATCAATGAGCAACAAACCCTCGGGACGCAATTCGACATCGGTTTCGGGTGTCACCTCGTAGTGCACGATGGCACCATGCTCGCCGTAGCCCACAATAGCACCGAAACTCTCCTCGCGATACAGGTCACCCGACCCGGCACGCAGCGAAGCGATTTTCTCGGCGACAGCGACCTCGGTGACTCCACCTGCCGGCACACTGCGTTCCAACCAACCCAACAACTTGACCAATGCTGCGGCATCGCGCAAGTGAGCAGAACGGAAACCCTCGATCTGAACATCGTTTTTCACCGCCTTGAGGGCGGCAACGGGCGACGGAGAGTAAACCTTGCCACAAGGCAATGCCTGAGCCAACGTGTCGCTGACGCGGTCGGGATCCAACAGTACATACTCGCCGTCGCGCTTGCGCTCGAGATAACGCACAATGTCATCATATTCCCTAATGTGGACTCCCGAGGCGCGCAAGTGTTCTTTAACCTCGGTTGTCACCTTGCCCGGATCGATGAACAACGAGCGTTCGGACGAGGACACGAATGCGTATGCCGTCACGACCGGGGTATAAAGCACATCATCACCTCGCAGGTTATACAACCACGCGATGTCATCAAGCGCGGTGAGCAGGACTCCGGTAGCGCCCAACTGCTCGATAACTCCGACAAGAGCCGTCACCTTGCTGTCAATGTCCTCACCGGCATATTTCAACTCATGGACGTAAGCCGAGGCTTTGGGAAACGGGGGGCGATCGGTCCAAATGCGGTCGGCGGGAACGAAATCGGTTGCAAGCATGAAACCGTGCTCACCACAATAATGATCCAAACGATTAACCTCGTTCACCGTGAACAAACGTCCGTCAATAGCAATCACATCGTCCTCGCCGAGCCGCTCGGCAAGCCACTCGGTACGTGACAAGTCACCGTAATCACCTTCACGCATGAGAGAGAAGCCGGTGCCATCGAGTTGCTCGGCAGCCTGCAAGAAGTATCGGGAATCGGTCCACAGTGCCGCGTCATCGACCGTCACCACAGCGGTTCCGTTACTACCGGTAAAACCGGTTAACCACTCGCGAAACTTATAATAATCACTCACATATTCACTCTGGTGGGGGTCGGTGCCTGGGATTATCACGGCATCGACATTGAAGCGCCGCATGTAGTCGCGCAACGCATCAAGATGCTGATTTACACTCATTTATTTTATATTTTTATTAATCTTCTAAAATATTCACTTGACAACCTCGCTGACGGGGACACCGATACAAGCGTTGGGGGCTTGAATGTGCAGCATGGCGCACACGGTGGGTGCGATGTCGGTCATGTGGGTGAGTCGCGCCGTTTCACCGGAGTTGACATGCCAACCGTAGAACAACAGGGGAATGTGAGTGTCGTCTTGGGTGAACGTTCCGTGCGATGAGCCGGGGTGTCCCGGAGAACCCGTGTACACGCCCGGTTTGTGTACGAGATGTATTTCACCGCTGCGGGTGCGAGCATACCCCAATGCCAAACGTTCCTTGAGGGCGACAGGGATTGTCGCTCTGTCAAGGTGTTCGAGATCGACAGCCCACATCGTGAGAGAGTCGGCTTGCAGGGCACGGCAAGCCTCGGCAGCAACTTCATCACGGTCGAGACCGGCTGTCGCAATCGCCTCGTTGTTGAGGTACACGCTGTATTGCTTGTCATCGACGAGCAGGTCGGCGATACCGTATCGGGCTTGTAACACCTCGTTGGCGGCAGCCCGTTGAGTGGTGGTGTCAGCCATCTTCCACGGCAGATGCAACGGTCTCATCGACTGCATGTTATAAGTTCCGCCATGGTCGGCGGTGAGGAACAGCAAGTATTCGCCACGCCCGACCTCACGGTCGAGCACATCAAGCAAGCGAGACAATTCGATGTCCAACTGCTTGTAAGTGGCATTAACACTGTCACTCTTGACACCGTGGTTGTGAGAACACGCGTCGGTGGTGCTGTAACTCACGGCAAGCAGGTCGGTAACATCGTCTTTCCCCATTGACAAGTTGCGCAATGTTTCGATGGCAAGTGATGTCGTCATGGTTATACCGGACGGCTCGTCCCACAGGTTGGTGGCAAGAGCCGCGCTGTTTCGCTCGTTAAATCGAGTGAGCCACTGTGGCAATTGATCCATGTAATAATTGCTGGTGATAAAACGATGCCCCTTGGTATCGTACCAGAAGGCGGCATCGGCACCATGCCCCGCCGGCAATATTGATGCGCGATCCTTGAGCGACACCCCGGCTACAATAGCCTTGCCCTCGGTGGCGACTTTGAGTTGGTCACCGATAGTGGTTGCCAACAGGTTGCGTGGCGACTGTCGTCCCACGTTTTCCTCGGTACCAACCGGAGTGACATCAGGATCCCAAACGCTGTTAACGCTCTTGCCGTCAATGTAGTAACTGTTGCCTGCAATGCCGTGGAAAGCAGGCGTGGTTCCCGTGTAAATCGTCGCGTGACCGCAGGCTGTGACAGTGGGTACATAGTCCACCATAGTGTTGTTACACAAGAACGACTCGTCAAGCAAACGATTAAACGCGCCGTTACGACTCCACATGTCGTGATAGGTGTACAGGTAGTCCCAACGCATCTGATCAACCACGATGCCCACCACGAGACGAGGGCGAGCCGGTTGAGCATCGGCAACGAACGAAATCGACAACAAGACGGTAAGAAAGCACAGCGTGCCGTGCAAACCTCGTCGGATATTACTTAATGTCTTGGTAGTAATAGATTTCATAATTATATTCAGTCGTTATTAAAAAATGTTCTCATAAAAAAATATTCTCAATTCATGCTATTTAGTCGTTCCGCGCACCACAAGACTGGTCTTGACAACGCGTTTCTCGGCATGGTCGCGAGGCAACGTGCCCTCCACAAGCCCTATCATGATGTCCACCGCCTGCTCGCCCACGTCGACACCACGTTGCTCGACAGTGGTGAGCATCGGGTCGCACGACACGGCACGCGTGTCGTTGGTGAAACCGCATATCATAACCTCATCGGGAACAACGTACCTCAAACGACGCACACTGTACAAGATGCCCAATGCCGTGTCATCGTTAACGGCAAAGAAAGCATCGGGGCGATTTTCCATACGCATCATCGTGGGTGTGATGCGCTCGGCATCGGCTCTCGTGTCACAGATGCGAACGAGCGTATCATCGAGTGTAAGACCGTTTTTATACAAGGCGTCCTTATAGCCGTTATAACGGTTTTTGGCAATCTCCATGTTCATGTCGGTGCCGAAGTAAGCAATGCGACGACACCCTTTTTCGATAAGATAAGTGACCGCTTTGAACGAGCCGATATAGTCGTCGACCACGACACGACTGGCATTAATGGCGGGACAAATGCGGTCGTAGAACACGAGAGGCACGCCGGCATTGACAAGCGAAATAAAGTGGTCGTACTTCACCGTGTCCTTGGCTTGCGAAACGATGATGCCACACACCTTGGCTTGGGTGAACTGTCTGCAAATCTCACACTCTCGCTCGTAATTCTCGCCACTTCGAGCGACAAGAATTCGATAGCCGCGACTGCTCGCTTCACGCTCGATACCGGTGAGCACGCTCGCGAAGTAGTAATGGACAAATTCGGGAACAATGACACCTATCACTTTAGGCGGCGATTGCGGACTGCGTCTCAACTGCTCGGCAAAGGTGTTGGGCGTATAATTGTGTTCGCGCGCGTAGGCCTGAATTGCCTCCCGACGCTTGCGGCTGATGCTGGGGCTGTCGCAGAGGGCACGCGACACTGTAGCCACGCTCACACCGAGGGTACGAGCGATGTCTTTCATTGTTAACGGTTGGTGTTCGTTCATGATGTTCTGACACTGAATTATTGGCAAAAATAGCACGATTTCGCGATTGGCGCAAACGATTGCGCTTGATTTGCTCAATTTTTAACAATAAAAAACATTTTTCAAATGATTAAAAAATGTAAATTTGCGTCGCTTTACTGCCCCTCTTGGCAACGGGCAATTCGGGTGGTGTGAAAACAATTGATTTACGACCTTTTTAACATATTGACCTACAACCTTTTTTAAATACATTTCATTAACTTTAAAAATTAAAAGATGAAGCAGGTAAACATTAGAATTCCGTCAAGGATTCTTGCCCTGTTGATAGGCATGGTTCTGTCAATGGGAGCCTTCGCGCAGATTACTGTGCAAGGTCTTGTGAAGGATGCTACCGGCGAGCCTGTCATCGGCGCCTCGATCAAGGTCGTGGGCACGACTGCAGGTACGGTTACCGACTTTGACGGTAACTTCACGCTGAACAACGTTCAGCCGGGCGCCAAACTCCTTGTGACGTCAATCGGCTACGCCGATCAGGAAGTTGAGGCTGCTGCCGACCTCGTCGTCATTTTGAGCGAGGACACGCAGATGCTCAATGAGGTCGTCGTTATCGGTTACGGTGCGGTCAAGAAGAGCGACCTCACCGGTTCGGTGACCGCATTGCGACCCGACTCCAAGAATAAGGGTGTCGTCGTTAGTGCGCAAGACATGTTGGGCGGCAAGATTGCCGGTGTGAGCGTCACCAGCGGTGACGGTGCACCCGGTGGTAGTGCAACGATCCGCATCCGTGGCGGTTCGTCACTGAACGCCAGCAACAACCCGTTGATCGTCATTGACGGTATCGCCATGGATAACAATGGTGTGAGCGGTGTTGCTAACCCCCTGTCACTGATTAACCCGCAGGACATCGAGAGTTTCAACGTGTTGAAGGACGCGAGTGCAACGGCCATCTACGGTAGCCGCGGTAGTAACGGTGTCATCATCATCACGACCAAGAAAGGTCGTCGTGGTCAGGCTCCGCAAGTGTCTTACAACGGCAACGTGACTTTCAGCAAAAAGAAAAAGACCATCAAGGTGATGAACGGCGATGAATATCGTCAATTTGTCAGCGACATTTTCACCGACGATACACGTCGTGATAATGCTCTCTCGTTGCTCGGCGATGCCGACACCGACTGGCAAAACGAGATTTACCGCACCGCTGTCAGCCACGACCACAACGTGACCGTAGCCGGCTCGGTTAAGGATTTCCTCCCCTATCGCCTCTCATTGGGTTACACCGACCAACAGGGTATCCTCAAGACTTCGGACTACAAGCGCTATTCAATCGCTTTGAACCTCAATCCGACCTTCTTGGAGGATCACTTGAGTTTCAACCTCAACGGTAAGTGGACATGGACCAAGTCGCGCTTCGCCGATACCAATGCTGTGGGTAACGCAGTGCGCATGGATCCCACTCAACCCATCACCAGCAGCGACTCCAAGTATGCCGGCGTAGGCGGTTACTTCGATTGGGTACAAGCCAGCGGTTTCGATCCCGCTTGGCCCTACACCAAGAACACCAACGCTCCTTACAACCCGGTTGCTATGCTCAACAACCATGACAATAGCGGTCACACTCACACCTTCATCGGTAGTGCCGACATCGACTATAAGATTCACGGTTTTGAGGACTTGCGCCTCCACCTCACCCTCGGTGGCGACTTCACCGGCGGTAGCGGTCACAACAACAGCGCAAACATCTCCAACACTTCTAACTACTGGGGCAACAACAGCAATTACACCCAGACCAAGGAGAACCTCCAGTTGAGTGCTTACGCACAATACTTCAAGGACTTCAACGACAACCACCACTTCGACATCATGGCAGGTTACGAGTGGCAACACAACTGGCGCAAGGAGTACAACGAGTCATGGGGCACCTATCCCACCAACTCGCTGCTCACCTACGAAGATGATATTGTCATTCCCGCCGGCGTTTATATTCCCGCAGCCACTTATCCCGCCGGTTCATCGACAGCCGGAACAATCCGTCTCGAGAGTCTTTACAAGCAGAACAACGGTCTCGGCTATCGTACCGAGAACTACCTCGTGTCGTTCTTCGGTCGTGCCAACTACACGCTCATGAACCGCTACATGTTGACCGCCACCGTTCGTGATGACGGTTCATCACGTTTCAAGAAGCACTGGGCATTTTTCCCCTCGTTCGCGTTCGCATGGCGCGTCAAGGAGGAGAGTTTCCTCAAGGACAATCAAGTGTTGAGCGACCTCAAGTTGCGTCTCGGTTGGGGTAAGACCGGTCAACAAGAGTCAATCGGTGACTACAACTACTTTGCAAACTATGTGTTGAGCAACGGTAGCCAGGGCTCGTGGTACGATGTTATCGGCGACGGTTCTAAGGCAAAGCCCAACGTGTACAACCCCGAACTCAAGTGGGAGACCACCACGACGACCAACGTCGGTATTGACTTCGGATTCCTCAACCAGCGCCTCACCGGTAGCATCGACTGGTACTACCGCAAGACGACCGACTTGTTGAACTGGACTACATTCCCCGCAATGACCAACTTCAAGAACGCGTTCTACAAGAACATCGGTTCGTTGCGCAACACCGGTATTGAGTTGGCTATTAACTGGAAGGCTATCCAGACCAACGACTTGACGTGGACTATCGACTACAACTTCACCTACAACAGCAACAAGATTACCGAGCTCATCGGTGACGATCCCGACTACTTCGTGAAGACCGGTAGCATCGGCGTTAACGGTGATGCACAGGTTCATGCAGTGGGTCACCCCGCCAGCAGTTTCTATGTGTACCAACAGGTATACGATGAGAACGGCAAGCCCATCGAGAGCCAGGTTGTCGACCGCAACGGTGACGGCGTGATCAGCGATGCCGACAAGTACATCTACAAGAGCCCGATGGCTCCCGTGACCATGGGTCTGTCATCTCGTCTTGATTGGAAGAACTGGGACTTGGGCTTCAGCCTGCGTGCCAGCATCGGCAATTACATGTTCAACAACGTGATGCAGGGCTACCACAACGTGGGTACGGCTGCTGTGTTCGAGGAGGTCGGTGGTTTCTACCTGAACAACCGTCCCGTAAGTTCGGTTGAGTTGGGTTGGCAAAGTTATGACAACTACGCTATCTTCAGCGACTACTGGGTACAGAACGCATCGTTCCTCAAGTGTGACAACATCACCTTGGGTTACAGTTTCAACGAGTTGTTCAAGGGCAGCCGTTATCACGGCTTGAGCGGTCGTGTTTACGGCACCGTGTCCAACGTGTTCACTATCACCAAGTATGACGGCATTGATCCCGAGATCTTCGGTGGTATCGGTGGCGACATCTTCCCGCGCCCCATTTCGTTCATCCTCGGTTTGAGTCTGAACTTCTAATCAGTTGACACAATTATAACAAAATTCAATCAAGAGAAAATGAATAAGTTTTTCAGATATATTCAATGCGGTGCTGCGACATTATTGCTCGCCGGAGGTCTGAGTGCTTGCGTCAACGACCTTGATGTCACCCCCATCGATCCTGCTTTGAATGGCGATATCCAGCCCGAGCAGTTGTTTGCCAAGTGCTACTCGCGTTTGGCAACGTCGGGCAACAACGGTGGTGATGACAACGTTGATGTCGACGGACTTGACGGTGGCTTCCAGCACACGTTCCGCCAAATGTGGAACTCCAACGAGTTGACCACCGATGAGGCTATTTGCGGTTGGGGTGACGAGGGTATTCCCTCCTACTGCTACAACAGTTACGATGCCAGCCACCCGATGCTTCGCGGTTACTATTACGGTCTCGCCATCAGCGTGACATTCTGCAACCAGTACATCGAGGAATTCGGTGACTATGATCCCGTGATGACCGCCGAGATTCGTTTCTTGCGCGCGTTCAACTTCTATCTGCTCACCGACGCGTTCGGCAACATTCCTTTCACGACCAAGATTTCGGGTGACAACCCCGAGCAGGCCAGTCGTGCCGAGGTTTACAGTTTCATTGAGAGTGAATTGAAGGCTATCATCGGTGAGAATTCCGACGATAACTCCAACATCTTGAATGACCCGCAACCCAAGAAGTACGGTCAAAGCGGTTACGGTCGCGTTGACAAGGCTGCCGCTTGGTTGTTGCTTGCCCGCTTGTATCTCAATGCCGAGGTCTACACCGGCACTGCACAATGGGCTAACGCTCGCGACTATGCCAAGAAGGTTATCGACTCGGCCTATCAACTGCACAAGAACGGTTACAGCGGCACCGGCGTTGACGGTATCGACCGCGAGTTCACCGCTTATCAAATGCTCTTCATGGGTGACAACAGCACTACCGATGCTGCCTACGAGGCTATCCTGCCGATTATTCAAGACGGCACTCGTACTACCTCGTGGGGTGGTACTAACTTCTTGATTGCTTCGACTGTTGATGCTGATGTGCACCCCTACCTCTACGATGACACCGAGGTTAACGGTCTCTATCAAAACAACACTTGGGGTGGTAACCGCGCCCGTCCGCAGTTGGTTCGCTTGTTCTTCCCCGAGAGCGACTACAGCGAGGACGATCTTCCTCAAGTACATGCTTATGATGCCACTTCGATCGCCGGTGACGACCGTGCCTTGTTTGAGACATTAGATCGCTCCTTCAATGTTGAAGATGTGTCCAACTTCAAGTACGGCTTTGCTGTTGCCAAGTTCAACAACTTCAAGTGTGACGGTTCGAAGGGTTCGGATCAAACTTATGCCGACTCGCACCTGTTGTATATGCGTAAGGCTGAGGCTTACTTGACCTACGCCGAGGCTCTCACTCGCTTGGCAGGCAGCGGTGCCGCTCCCGCCGATGCGGTGAATGCCATCAACGAGATTCGCGGTCGTGCACACGCCGAGCAAAAGGCTTCTTATTCGCTCAATGACATTCTCGATGAGTGGGGACGCGAGTTCTTCTTCGAGGGTCGTCGTCGTGTTGACTTGATCCGCTTCGGTAAGTTCGGTGGTAACTCCGGTTACAACTGGCAATGGAAGGGCGGCGCATACAACGGACGCAGTTTCGATGCTTACCGCAACGTGTTCGCAATCCCGACCGATGACCTCATCGCCAACTCGAACTTGCAACAGAATGAGGGCTACAAATAATTGAGTAGCACCCGAGTTATTAACACTTACTTTAATTAAGAGATCATTATGACTAATATATTAAAATCGTCATTGTTGCTCATGGGTGCCGCTCTTGTGTTCACGGCGTGCTCTGACGACCGCGGTTCCAATCCGACCCTCGTCCAGCCCACCACGTTCGTGCTCAACACTCCGGCATATGCCAACGCAGGAATTGACCTCGCCGAGTCTTCGTCGGTCAACTTCACCTGGTCTCAGCCCGATTACGGTGGCTTCCCCGTTGCAACGACTTACACCATGCAGTTGTCCACAACCGACACGTGGACAGTCTCGTATGCCGATGAACTTGCCGACGAGAGCGGTGAGACCGTGTGCAACTACTACGTTGTTGACGAGGCTTTTGCCTCTTGCAAAGCATCGCTTGATGCCACCGAGTTAGCCAAAGCTCTGCAAGTTCTCAACAAATACGAAGCCGAGAACGTTCCCGAGAGTCAAATCGTTTATGTGCGCTTGCGCGCCGAGGCCAAGGGAACCGAGCCCATCTTGTCGAACACTGTCACTGTTAACGTCAAGCCCTATTACATCGAGTTGAAACCCGCCGCTCCGGTGCTGTGGTACTTCGTGGGTAGCGGTATTGCCAACAACGACTGGGATGTGAGTGCAGTGGGCGCAGGTCTTATCCCCTTGTTGCCCGTGCCCGACTCGGACTACGACGCCAACGGCAATGGTACCATCAGTTACACCGGTTTCTTCCCCGGCGGTTGTCAGTTCAAGTTCGTTCGCGACTTCGGCAGTTGGGATGCCCAAATGAACTACACAAACGTTGACAGCCCCAACGACGACTTGATTAGTGACCTCGACGGTGACAACCACAACATCGGTATCAACAACGATGGCTACTACCAGGTTGACATGAACACTGCAACTAGCAAGATCACCATCACCAAGTTGGATATCACTCCGAGCGTGTACGACATGATCACCACTCCGGGTTCGCACCAGGGTTGGGATGCCGGCAGCGACCCGATGACTCCGATAACCGAGGCTATTGAGAACCACTCGTGGTACGTTGACATAACCTTTGATGCCAATGCACCCAGCGACGGCGGTATCAAGTTTGCCAACGGCTCGTGGGATGTCAACTGGGGTGGCAGCGCATTCCCCTTGGGTGTCGGTGTCGGTGGCGGTCCTAACATCTTGTTCAAGGAGGGCTCTTATCGCGTCTACTTCAATGACATCACCGGTGTTTACTACTTTATTGAGCAATAACAATCGATAAGTTCAAGCGTTGTGCCGGTCATGGCACACCCTACCGGCACAGCACTTGAGTTGTCCAATACAATTAAAGACAATGAAGAAATTATTTTTAATGTTGGGTATGGGCTTGCTTCTCGCAAGCTGTACCGATGACTATAAGGACTGGGCTGACCCGCAAAGCAACCCCGACGAGGGTAGCAAGAGCGTGGTCTTCACCGCCGCACAAGCAGCCGCAATCGACTACGCGGCTATTGGCGACAGAGTCCAGTTGTTTGTCCCCAGTGTTGTTGTTGAAGATGAGGTGGTAAACTCGTTTATTGCCAAACTTTACAACGCCGACAAGACAGCCGAGTATAACATTGATGCCGATGAGCAAGGTTGCGTAGCGGCTTCTGACCTCAAGAGTGCCGTTCAATTCCTGTTCGGTAAAGCACCCGAGGCTCGCACCATCGACATGGACATCACCGCGTTTACCAACATCAACGGTCAGGTCATCAAGAACCTCGGCACCACTCAAACAACGGTGACCCTGCGCCCGCGCGAGGTTGCCGACGGCTATACCTTGTTGTTAGGTGGTGAGGAATTCGCCTTCACTCGCAACGAGAACACCAACAAGTACGATGACCCCATCTTCAAGTGCACCTTTGAGTTCCTTGGCGATGAGGCCACGTGGACTATCAAGTCGAGCGACGGCACCGTGCTCGGTGTTGTTGCCGGAACCGAGGATCAGATGGACGGTAACCTCACTGCCGCCGACTACGAGGCCGGTGTTTGGGGCATCTACGGCAAGTTCGTCATGACCATCGACATGGAGAGTTACACTTATCACATCGAAGATGCTCCCGCGTTCGATTGGGAGGTCATCTGGATGGCAGGTAACAGCAACGGTTGGGGATCTCCCGCTTCACCGCTCACCGCGACTAGCCAAGACGAGGGTAAGTATCAAGGCTTCATGTACCTCAACGGTGAGTTCAAGTTCCGCAGCCATGAGAGCTCATGGGACGCTCCCGATTGGGGTGCCGGCAGTACCGAGGGGTCTCTCGAGGCACAAAGCGGCAACTTGAGTGCCGACGAAGGTTTCTATCGTGTTGATGTCAACTTGAGCGATATGCTCTACTCCTTGACCCCAATTACCACTATCGGTGTTATCGGCAGTTTCCCCGACAACGGTTGGACTTCAGACGTTGCCAAACTCACCTACAACACTACAAGTGGCGCATGGGAAGGCACGGCTACAATTCCTGCCGGTGTTGAGTTCAAGTTCCGCGCTAACAATGATTGGGCTATCAACTGGGGTGGCGAACTCGGCAACCTCTGGCAAGATGGTCCCAACCTCGTGTTAGACGAGGAGGGCACATACACAATCAAGTTGTTCATCGTTGCTCCGGGCATGCACTATGTTGAGATGACCAAGTAATGATTTGACGCAATCGACAATAGATTGTTATATATAACAGGAGGCTTTGACCCGTCGGTCAAAGCCTCCTGTTATATAGTTTTAATCGTATCCGTGCGAAGTATCCGTGCGAAAAAGGCCGTCTTGGGTAGGTGATAAAAAGCCGATGCTATTGT
>CALDIF010000067.1 GCA_937901905.1 uncultured Porphyromonadaceae bacterium
GCACTCTCCGCCTGCTCACCGTTCACCGTCAAGGTCACCGTCGATGTCGTGTTATATCCCATGTCGTTTTATTTGTGGTGTGAGAAACATTTAATTTCAAGGCTATCAACAAAGGCCTTTTCGCGAAGCTCCGCCTCTCGATAATTACCGCTCACGGCGTAAACGCCGCTCGCGATATGCCCCAAGTCAAAGTAAAATCCGCAGTTGATACCCACGAAGTTCATCAAGTCCTCAAACTGGATGTCTTGACCCATCAAAATACGCTTGTCACCGTCGCACTCCTTCAACAAGTGAAACAACGATTCCAGATAGCCGTGGTCGAAATGCCCCAACTCCTTAACGTCGCGGTGCAACAACTCGTCGCAGTCTTTGGCAAACAAATACCGGGCTACATCGCCCATCTGCTGCCATGCGAGCGCAAGAATACGCCCCTCAAAGTGCGCAATCATGCCACAACCGCCGTCAAAACGCACCTCATATCCCGCAGAAGTCCATTTCGACTGCACTTCATTTACCTGCTTGCTGCAAAACGGCTCTTGCAATCGCAAGGCCCAATTCACCTGCTTAACCAATTCTTTTTTATCCGTAAACATAGAAATTACTTTTGCGATAAAACTTTCCGCAAAAGTACCTTTAAGCCACGACCCACCAAAAGACAAAAAAACCGCCCCCTCACGGAAGCGGTTTTTTATTATGTTGTCATTTTGCTTTGCAAATATTTCGCTATTGTATCGCTTTCAAGTTTTCTCATATAATTCTCCATGTAATCCCAATCTGGAGAGCCATCGGAACAAGCAGGTAAGGTTAAGACCTCTTTTCTCAATCGTGATGCACTTCGCTTGTAGCCAAAATTATATTTACCTCTAATGCGGTCAGCTATTGTCGTAATAAATGTGCCAGTGTATTTGTTTAGTCTTTCGTGATAGCCTATCGATATATCAGATGTAGCTATAAAATCGCTTGGAATATACATGGAATAACCCATAGAGCCCTCGCCATTGCGAATAAATGCAATGCAATTCCCTTTTTGAATAAGTTCTGGAATAGGTTCAACAAATGATAGAACACCGTTATTTTGATTGGTTGCGCCTAAATATTGTATTCCGTTAAGATTTTGAACAAGTTTATTTAGACCTTTAGATTTCCCTGCATATAGTTCGGGAAATATGCTGGAAATAAGGTAATTATTCCATATTACCCCCCCCGAAATAACTGATTTACAATCAGTTATGCGCTTTTGTAGGATAGGCAATGTTGCTTTTAATATGTCGTCCTCTACTTTTCGCATAAAGTCCGACATAAAGGCAAAATCGATTTCTCCCTTTTCGTCAGCAGGTAAATATAATCGACCTTTTCTCAATCTCGTTAACGTTGCGCCATAACTCCCCCAACTGAATTTTTTCACTAATTGTTTTATCGCAACAATTAGGAACATGGCATTATATTTGTCTAATTTTTGATGGCGAACAACTTGAATATTTTGCCCGGTATAAAATGATGATGGTTGATAAAAAACTGTTTGTGTATCTAAACCGATAGTTATCACATTTCCCTCATCAATTTTATAACGCGAAGACTGAGTATTGATAAAATCATCAATACCATTTGTCCTATCTGTGCGAGTTAAATAGGGAATATTGCCCTCTCCGTTGATAAGTTTGTTTCGGTCTATGCCGCTACCCGTAGCGGTAATTGCAAATTCCTCACCAAAAACAAACTCCTTCCAATTTGAACCGAGAGATTTGCCCCCCCCTTTATTAATTCGTTGATTATTAGACGTTTGCATAATCTTTCTAATGTTGGTTTTAATATTTCTTGCTCCCTATTAAATTGAAAGTCGTGCATGAAATCCCAATCGGGCATCATGCCATTTTCAGTTACCGGCAACATCAATTTAAATGAACGCAACCTATTGCTATTTATGGAATAACCATGACCAAATCGATTTCTTTGCTTAGTTATACAAGCAGCGACGAACAAAAGTTGATACTTTGTTAGGTCTGATTTTGGTATTAATGCGGTCACATGGCTATCAAGAGCCATTTTATAAGGTTGATAATACGCAATTCCAGCACCACCGTCACCGTCATTGTTAAGCGTGATAATTCCACCTGAAAATAACTTTTTATTGTTTGGAGCAACAAAATCCTTAAAGCCATTTTCAATTTTACGAGCTGAAACTAATGGTATCGCACCTGTAGTAAGCGAAGCCATATTATTTTGATTGCCTTTTTCAAAATCGAAAAAGTCACTCAAATAAAAATCACGCCATTCTATTGTACTAAACTCCCTCATCGCTATTGTCTTTATTATCATCAAACAAATAACCACGACCATGAGTTAGCATATTAAACTCAAATGTCAAGTAATCAGCCATTGTACGCTCAAAATCTTCAACGCTTGGTATTTCATCGTTGAAGTAATAAAATGCGTGCAACCATTCATCATCTGCTTCGATAGTGGTTTCTACGCAAAATTTTGTTTCAGCCTCAACACGACCAAACCAAACATCAAGTAAATGCTGTTTCTTGTCTTTTGCCGATGGCATTTCAACAAGTCCAACGTGTTTCTTCACTTCAAATCCATCATCTTCAAAATTGATAAATTTGCATTTGTGGTCTTTTTCGTGTGGTATTCCTGCTGTGAATATTGCAATACATGGATTTGTACCCACCCCATAGAAAGTGTTATTGTTCAATGTTATAACTCCTTCTAAAGTGTGGTGTTTTAAAATACTTGCCTTTATATTTCTCTCTTCTGCCGATTTGCCGGTTACTGACGATTGGGGCACTATCACAATAGCACGACCACCAACAACAAGGGAATTAAGTAAATGCTCGGTAAAATTAATTTCATATTGACTTGGGTCTTGACGTGAACCCTGCGAATATGGCGGATTCATCATGCCCACGGTACAACCGTTTAATTGCAGTTTTTTGGGATTCTCCTTAAGAAAATCTTTATTTTCAAGATTGCTCTTACCATCGCCTCTCAAAATCATATTTGTTGTGGCGATTGTAAACATATATGGTTGAGACTCAATACCATATAATTGGTCTTGTCTGATATGGCGTTTTTCTTGGTCGCTGTCCGCTTGGCTCAACATTTTATGCATAGCGGCAATCAAAAAACCTGCCGTGCCACAACATGGGTCAAATACTACATCGTTAGGCTTCAAGTCCACTAAATCACAAAACAACTCGGTTATATGTTTCGGCGTTAAGACAATACCCAAACTTTGCCCGTCACCGCCCGAATACGACATAAATTCACTATAAAAGCGTCCTAAATAGTCCTCTGCCGATTTGGTGTAGCGCAGACTTTTGTAAATGCTGTTATAGATAAATTCGGTGTAGTGTTTTAGGGGCGTTTTGCCTAAAACCTCGTTTACCTCGTTTATTCGCGGGGTGTCCTTAATTACATTGAACTGACTAAGCAATTTATCACGCTTGGTTGAGGGTGTTACATTAACTCGCTGCAAGTGTGATTCTATCGCTTTATAGATTTTTTCGCCGTCGGTAGTTACTTCGTCGCCAATCAGTAAAGAAATTGCAAAGTTGTTATTTTGAATTTCTTGCAGGGCGATAAGAATACCCGATACAATTAGCGGCTTGTCTTGGTCTTGTATGCTGCCATAGGTGCGTAAATCTTCATGCAGTTGTTGCGCTTCTTTCAAAATTTCCGCCGTTGCTTTCTCTTTGTCGGTTTCCTCTTTGAGAATTTCTGTTAGGTAGTATTCATCAATATTATTCTCACTGAAAGATACAAACGTTTCCACATCATTAAGCACGTCCCAATTTCCGCGCTCGTTGATGAAAATAGGCGTTATGCGGTGCCGTTTTGGGTCGCCCGATACTCCAAAAGCAATAATTTTCTTGAATGACGTATGCTTGGCAAGGTGTAAGCCATAAAATAATGCGCCATTCATTGCGTAGTCTCTTACGTCTTTAACCTCTTGCGAAATCAAGTTATCGGCATCATATTTCACATGAGCCGATAAATCCGCCTTATCTTCAATCACCAATAAGAAATCACGAACCACGCAAACAAATTCGGGATAACCCGCTTTGCCTGTGCCGGACTTCGACGCAGTTTTTAATGCGTCGTTTATTTCCTTTATGTTACTGCCTTGCTCTGAAAATGTAATGTCGGCTTCTTCAAGCATTTTCCTAACAAGACCGTCCGTTATAATCTCTTGTTTTGCCATTGTTGTTGATGGTGAATTTGCTTTTACTGAATTGCAAAGTTAATCAATATTTCCCAATTTGAGCCGCCCTGTGAATAACTTTTTGTCCAAAGGGTAAAATTTGAGCAAAAAAGGGAGCGCACTATTTCGTTAACCATTAAACTTTAACCGTTAACCTCAGCCGTAAGGCTGATTTAATGCACTCCCCAAGATTGAGCAACATAAACAGTCTTTATCTCTCTAAACCATAAACTATACACTCTACACAAGCGAGCAACGCTCGCTATTTTTGCGTGCTGGCCGAGGTTCACTGACCGCACACCGCCGCAGTCGCGGCGACTTATGCTGTGAACTCGCCCGAGCCGCTGACGCGGGTTGATGCTCGCTCAGCATTGCCATGTGCGTCACTTATCGTGACTTGTTGCACATCGCAATGCTGATTGAGCAGGGTGAGTTGGATGAACGGCACATCGACTTTGCAGCCTTGCCAGCCGTTGAAACGGATAATCATTTGATGCACGGTGAAAAGCAGGTCGTGATACGGCTTTTGCAGGGCCTGGGCGATGGTGTACAGCTCGCGCTTGTCGCTGCCGCTGTTGTTGGTCTGCGACTTGCCCGGCACACTGCCGACAAGGTTACTATGCACACGCATAGTAAAGCAGAACATATTCACGGCCTCCTGAATGTCGGTTGACCAGTCACCGCCCTCTTTGGTGTCGGAGTCAAATCTGCGATTGAGCGAGTGCAGTGCCAAGCTTGCTTGAACATTGCCGAGCGTGAGCAGATTATCTAATCTTGTTGATGACGACCTCGTGCTGCACCTCGCCTGTGGGAGCGACATAGAATGTCGAGAACCACACCTTGCCCGCGTTCTCAACGCCGGTGAGGAAGTCGAGGATCTGCTGCTTCTCGCGGACGATGCGCTTCTGCTGCTGGTGGCGGTCGGTGATGCCCTCGGCCTTGAAAATCGAATCCCAATATTTGTTGGAGATTTCGATTTGGTACTTGATTGGGGCGTTGTTCTTCAACTTCGCCTCTTTCGCCATACCGATGAGCTGCTTGATGTTGTACCACTTGCCACGGAACAGCGAGGCATAGTAGGGAATGGGATAGTAAGTGCTGTCGGGTGTGGGGACACGTGTCAGCACGGCGAACTTGCGCGACTTGGTGCGGACTCTCCGCCGTCCGTCGTCGCCGGCGATGCGTCCGAGCCGAATGGCGAGGTCGCGCCACGGCGAATTGATGTCGAGCAAGTCAATGACCTCGATGTCCTCGCGTCGGCTGACGGACTGCCGCCAGTTGGCGTAGAGGATGTGGCGTATGCTGCCGTCTCGCTCCGCAGGGGTGAGCCGGCAGTAGCAAGCCTCCTTGCGCAGCAGCCTCACAATCCTCGTGCCGTCGGCATTGAGGATAACTACACTCACGCAGAAGCCGAAGTGCTTGAAGTCCTGGCACACTCCGAGGAAATAACTGGGCAGCGCGTTGTCGAGCAGGAAGTCCTCGACCTGCTGCTTGACCGCTGCGCTGCACTCGTCCGTGCCATACTGCAAGCCGCTGCCGTAGCACACTTCGGCGTTGAACTGCTGGCACGTCGATAGGGTTTCGTCGTCCTCAATGAGTTTGAGGATATTGTAGGGCATCATGTTGTCGCCGCCCCACGGCATATAGGACAGCGACTTGTCGATGACGGTAGGCACGATGTCGCAGTCCTCCTTGAACACCTTTCCCGAATCCACTTGGAACGCCGCCGAAGCGTTCAGCGAGGGAATGGTTTCTACACTATTAAAATTTAACTCCATAATTCTGCGATTTTCTCACCGCAAAGGTGCTGCAAGTCGAAAGCAAACCCAAACTGGTTTGAAGTTTGCTGAGGCGCAGCGCACCTTCGCAAATTTCATTGCAAAATTATGGAGCTATACCCGTTTTCTAAAAGACAAGGAATTACTCAGCCGAGGCACGGGTGTGCCCACGGCTGAGTTGTTATTGAGTTGTTTACTGTGTAATTAATAACCCATGCGTGAGGTATCCACCTCTTTCTTTTTCTTCTCTTTGAAGTTGCCGATGCGGTAGATGAAAGTCAGCGAATATTTGGTGTAAGGCATCCAAACTCGCATGGCATAGTCTTGATTGCCAATGTGAGAATGCGTGTTTATATGGGCATTAAGGATGTTTTCTCCTTTTGCTACTATACTCCACTTGCCGTTGTCAGAGGTGTAGCGTAGTGTGGCATCGAGCTTAAGCAATGGTTCGATGTCATAAACTCCCTGAATGGCCTTAGTCTGAAAGAAAGGATTAAGGATGAGCTGGATATTGTGCCGTGAAAATGGTTTGAAGGCAACCGTTCCGCCCAAAATACCGGACAAACAGGTGCGTTTAATGGGCAGGTCGAAGAAATTATCGCTCTTGTCGTGACGGTAGACTGCTGTGGCACTGACGTTGCCGCTGAACCAACTGCCGATGCCGAATTGTGCCGATGCTTGCAGACCGTAATAGTTGGAATAGTCAAAGTTGGTCTCCTTCATCACGACTGCCATGCGGTCGGCGGGCTGGTAAGCCATCTGCACAAAGTAATCCGGTTCAAACATGGCAAAAGCTGTGAATGTGTATTTTCGGTTCAGCATCCACATCAGGTTGAGGTCATATTTTGACATCGGCTTTAAATCAGGATTGCCCCAAATCTCAGTATAACCCGAGGCATAGTAGATACTGCTCATAGTGCTCCAGTAGCTGGGATAAATGGCCTGACTACTGAACGAGAGGTTGAGCATATTCTTGGCATTGATGTTCCACATGGCGTTGAACTGAGGATAGACACGCCACTCGTTCCATTTGGTGGCGTGGTATTGCTCGGTTGTCACTGAAGCGTCAATGTTCAGTGACTCTCCAATCTGTTTACTCACTCCGATGTATGCGTTCAGGATTCGCTCGTCATAGTCAACATGTGACGTGGCATCGGGAAGCGGATGACCATTCTCATCAAGAGTCGTCTGATAGCTATTGTTGTTGGCGAACTGAGCCTTGCCGCCATAGTTCAATTCCCATCCTTTCGGCAACGAGTGGGATTGGTCGGCAGTAAAGAGCCACTTGCCTACCTTTTGACGACTATCGACATAGAGATTGCGGCTGATGTCATACAGCTTGCCTTCAAGGGCTTGCGTGCGAGGCTCTTGATAATTGGTATATGAGACTCCGAGTTGCAGTCCGAAGGGCGCGGAATAATTGGCATCAACATTATGCAAATATTCGTGCTGTTTGGAACGCTGTGTGGACTGAGCTGTGCCAGTAGTGGTGTTTGTGGAACGTGTCGAGTTCCATTGTCCTGTATAAGCAAGACTCAATCGATGGCCGTTGGCGATGGCATAGTCCATGCCGATGCGGTATTCGTGGTCAATTCCGTCACTGCGGTTGCGAGTTTTGTCGCTGTAGGCAATACGCTCGTCACCTAACGGATGGTTGGCCTCGTGTTCCACTTGTCCATAGCCGATGCCGTCGGTGAACTTGTAAGAGGCATCAATACTCAGTTTCCCATGATTGTAGATGAGGCTGCCTCCCGCATATCCTGTGCCATACTTGCTCTGTTGCCAACCCGCCATCAGTTGTCCTGATAATTGGTTCGTTCCGGTAAAATCTTTTGTGATAATGTTGATTGCCATGCCACGAACATGAAATTTTGCAGGTGCCGATGGCATTACTTCGGCTTTAGCCAGTTGTGATGCCGGCATCTGCTTCAGTCGCTCTATGATTTGTTCCTCATTAAGTGTTGTCGGTTTCCCATTGATGATTAGGGTTACAGAACGCCCTGTAAAACTAAGTCCGTTCCCAGTGTCCGCCACACCGGGAATTCTCGTCACAGCTTCGTATGCATCGTCGGCAGGAAGAATTTCCAGCAAGATAGGCATATTATAGGTTAAGTGCCCGCTCTCAGTCTTTATGATTGGCCGCTCGCCTTTAACTTGGACTTCTCTAAGCTTCGTTGCCTCAATCTGCAACTGAATAGTGCCTATATTCTCGCGTGAACACAGTTTGTAAACGGGCTTATAGCCGATGTAGCTGAACTTGGCTATTACTCGTGGTTGGTCGAGTGGAATAACGAACACCCCACTCTCGTTGCTCAATCCGCCCGTGACATAGGTCGAGTCTGAAGGATTGAGAATAGATATATTGGCGTAGGGCAACGGCAAACCGTTCTCGTCAACAATCCAGCCGGTGAGGTGACGGTCGGTCTTGTAGGTACATTCAACATAGATCTCGTTGTTTCCGCTTTGCGTCATGCGGATTGGGTAGAAGCCGATGACTTGCTTGATGGCATCGGGAACTGACTTGCCTTTGACTGATGTCGTTACCTTGAAGTCCTCAAGCTCGTTGTAGATAAATATGACTTTGTGTTTGCTCGTTTGTTGCTGGATGTACTTCAGCGCGTCGCTCATCGACGCGTTGTTGAAGTTATGGGTGATGCGCTGTGCGGTGGCTGTGTTTACAAGAGTACAAAGCAACAAGATGATTGTCAATAGTATCTTCATTGCTTGTCCTCCTGTGCGCTTGATGATTCAACAATCAGTTTATTTCCCTCGCGTTGAATTGTGAACGACTCGAAATTGTTGAGCATTTCAATCACTTTGTCGAGCGTATAGTCTGGCTGCCAGTCATAGTACAGTCGCAATGAGCGTGCGTCCGCATTGCGATATTCCACAGTGACATTGTAACGCACTGCAAGGTCGCTGAGGATTTGCTCCAACGGCACATTATCGTAGAGGCGAGGTTCTGCTGGGGCAATGGTGTCGGCAATTTGCTCAACAGTTATTTCATCCGGAGCCACCTCTGTTTTCTCATCTTGAACGTTTTGACTGTCATCTTTAGTGTTTTCTACTTTGTCATCGGATTTCGTCAAGCCAAAGAAGTTGGTTTGCACGGCGGCGATTGTGATGCCGAAGAATGCTACCACAATGGCAGCGGCAGCGGCGATTTTGCGCCACAGGGGCACTATCGTTGCCCGATGGCTATGCGCCGAGGATAACCTTTGCCACTCGGCATCAATCAGTTCGTTGGTGACTTCTGCGTCGGCATTTTCAGCGACAAAAGCACCTTTGGTCTTTGCCATCAGCGCATAAAGCTCGCGGCACTCATCATCGGCAAGTATCTCCTGCCATTGAGCCTCGCTGAACTGTTCAGGATTGTCCAGCATTTGTAAAAGTAAATCGGTCTTTTTCATTGTTCTGCGTTTTTAAGAGTTTGACGTAATTGGTCAAGTGCACTGTGCAGATGCTTGTAGATAGTGGTCTCACTCACACCCAATCGCTTGGCAATTTCGCGGAAGGTCAGCCCCTCAGCAAAATGCAACAAGATGATTTCACGGCAGATAGGCGGGAACAAGTCAGCTATACCGACATGCAAAGCGTTGATTTCCGCTTCCAGTTCTTCGGGAGAAGTGTATTCCAAATCTTCATCGAGCATGAGTAGTTGCTTCACCCGCTCGTGGGTCTTGCGGTTGCGAATCTCACTCACACATCTGTTGCGCACGCATGACATCAGATACGCTCTTGCGGTTGTTTCATTCAGTTCGGTTTCATGGGTAAGGAGGTGCGCAAAGACATCGTGCACAATGTCCTTGCTCTCGTCATCATCGTGCATCAGGATGCACGCCAGCCGATACATCGCCCGGTAATGCTGCCGGAACAGCCGTTCAATATGTCGTTCTCGTTGTGTCATATACTATATATACACGCAGAAACCGATTTACTAAACCCTAAATCGCAACTTTTTTTCAAAAAAAACGCTAACAGCCCTGCAAAGGTACGCCATTTTTGCGTGAATCGGTACCTGAAAATGACGTTAAGATCGTGATTTTAAGGTGTGAAATGCGATTTCGCTTGTTAAAGCAAGCACTATTACATTTATTTTGACTATTTTTGCAGTCAAAACTGTGACATTATGACGAAAGACGAATTACTGCAAAGGCTGCAAGATATAGAATGGGAGGACTTTGAGTGCAAACAGGCAAAGTCTGAACTTCCCAAGAGCGTTTGGGAGACCGTCAGTGCGTTCAGTAACACATCTGGTGGTTGGATTGTGCTCGGTGTACGAGAGGAGAAAGTCGGGAAAACAAAAACGTTCGTTATTGAGGGCGTGGGAAACGCCGAGAAGTTGGAACGAGACTTAATAGGCACACTACGCTCCAAATCTAAGTTCAATGTCACAATCTCGGTTCGCAGTCAGAAGTATGATTTTGACGGAAAAACCGTTCTTGCGTTTTTTATTCCATCGTCCACTGTCAAACCGGTTTACTACAACAACAATCTTGGCAACACGTTCATTCGCAGCGGCAGCGGTGACCAGCACGCCAACGATGCCGAGATTGCAGCCATTCAACGCGATCAAGCCTTTGGCAGTCGGTCGGAGTTGGAGATTAACGGCACAAGTTTCAACGACATCAACCCCGAATCGTTACAAACGTTCCGTCGTCGCATTCAGCAATACAATGAGGCTCTAGATCGGAAGAGCACACGT
>CALDIF010000068.1 GCA_937901905.1 uncultured Porphyromonadaceae bacterium
AGCGTTATCTCTGCTGTAAGGTAACTGCCACGTTCACCGAGGACGGCATGAGCCAACTCCTCAAAGGCGAGTTCTACAAGGTGCAGACCGATTGAAAAGAGCGTCATTTGCGCAAGCCAAGAAAGGCAGGTGTTATTACTAAACATCTGCCTTTTAACTTGTTATGCTCTGACTTGCGCAAGCCGATGCGCAAGTCTACGGCTCTTTTCGGTGAAAAGGGGTAGCAAGTTTATTTTTACCATCACTTTTACAAAACTGACAAGATATTTTGATTGAGGGTAATAAGCAATCAAGCACTTCAAGTAACATTTCACTGAAGTGCTTGATTATTAGGTGTTTTCTACAACGCCTTTCGCAAGTAGATACGCTAATAGATACGCAGTTGAATACGCAACAAAGTACGAGAAAGGGAACGCAAGTGGGGTTAGCAAATGGACACGCTATTTTTTGCCGTATAACACCCAGTCAAGAACACGGCGATTTGCCTCATCAACTTTGCTCTGGTCAAAGTCAATGTAGATGTCCGTCACGGTGTTATTGCCGTGCCCCAACGCATGAGCGATGGTATCTCTCGGAATGTCGAGAGAGGCGGCGATTGTCGCCCATGAGTGCCGTGCCCAATATGTAGATATTTCGGGGAATAGCGGCTCACGGACTTTCTTTCCTCCGCGCCCTACACGCTTCATGGGGCCTATCTTCTTCAAGGCATCATTCATCTTCTTCAAGAAGTCTTGATGATTCTTGTAGCGGTCGTGAATATCAAGCAGATAGCCCTTGCCGCGATAATGGTTGATTATTTCCAATGCCTCCGGCTCCACCTTTATAGAATAAAGGCGGTTGGTCTTGGAACGGTTGAAACACACACGACCATCCTCTATCTTCTTGAGATTGTAGAGGTCTATTGCGTTGATACCGATGAGCATAAACATCAACTTGAACATATCAACATACTTCACGGCATACTCCTCGCAAGGGTACTCAATCAATGTACGGAAGTCCTCCACCTTGAGATTGCGCTTGCGAGTAGCCACAGGTCGGACATCGTAGCGCCGGAACGGATAAGCCGTAGTAATCTCATCGTCAATGGCTTCGTTGAAAACGGTGCGAATGTTGCGCAGGTGAATATTGCGAGCATTCTTCGAGGGAGCCGTTTTGGCTAGAAAGGCCTCAAACTTTGCTATCCATTCCTTTGTAATGTCCTCAAAAGTAAGTCGTTGAAGTGCGGCTTCTCCTATGAAAGCCACCATGCGGCGATAAGTTTGCATATAAACACCGCAGGTACTTGTTTTTTTGGTCTCGGCAAATCGCTTGAAACGAACAGCAAACAGTCTCTTATTGCGCTGCTTGTGCTCCTTTGCCTCGACCTTGCTTGGATTGAGACTTCGCTCAATTTCCAGCTTGATGTCGTTTGCACTCATACCTTGCAGGGAGCCATTGTCAGCCAATATAAAGAGCGTGCGCTCCACACGTTGCTTTATGCCACCAATATAGATGTTCAGCACATGCTGCTCCGGGTGATTGACCACAAGGGAGTTAGCTGCATCCCACTGCTCGGGCAGCAAGCGTGCTTCAAGGGAAATGTACGCTGTCTTGTCGCGATGGCCAATAGCCACCTTCAAAACTGATGGCGACCCCGGCTTCGTGCGCCGTGTGTCCAAAAAGAATTTTGCTTTTGCCATAAAGATCTTTCGGCCTACTTTGCACATCTTCTTTCTCGCTTTTCCCAAACCCGAACCTTGTACGTACAAGGTAATGTACAAGGTAAAGAGGGAAAAAGGTTGAAAAAAGTTGAAAAAATGTGCGTTTTAGCCCTTTTTTTTTACGGCTTTTGCGCCAAAAATCGACATAAAAAACGCTGAAATTCAGACTTAATTGTCTGACTTCCAACGCTTTTTACTTGTTGAGCGGTAGACGGGACTCGAACCCGCGACCCTCAGCTTGGGAAGCTGATGCTCTACCGACTGAGCTACTACCGCATTGTCGGTATTATACAATACTTCACTGCCCCTTACCTTACCCGGAGGTGCCGTGAATTACATTGAGCACGCTATCGCTCTTAAGGCTCAACACGACAGTCATCGTGTCGCCGTCAATCCACTTGACAGGAGTAGCCAACTCGGGATACTCAAACGATAGTGTGTCATTGCCCACGAGCAGGTCAATACTGTTCATGCCGCCATCAATGGCAACACCGGTAACAGTGCGCACTCCAAGGTCTTGCTTGATAACGAAAACGGTGTCAACGCGCGTCACCGTATCAACGACAACAGTGCCGGCGTTATCATCACTCGCGCGATGACAAGCGACAACTGCAAGTGCAATGCCCAAGAGTGGTATGACCGATTTAATACTCATTGTGTATCACTGTAAAGGCATGCAAAGTTACAATTTTTCCTGCAAATGCCAAAATGTTTTTATTCCACACGCCACGGATTTTAAAGTTTGCCCGCGTTTTCAACTCAAATTGCGGCTGTCTGCACCCTCATCGGTTTCTCGTGAGACGAGTTGTGTCAAAATGCGTAGACGTAAAAAGTTTGTCTCACGCGACTGTGTCGTCGCGTGAGACAAACTTTTTACGGTTGAAATGATTGTTGATTAATCGATTTCCTCGTCCGCCTCGTAACCGCCCATCTCGCGAATAGCGTTCTTGAGCATGACATACTGTTGGAACAGGTGGTTCACAGGCACCTCGTTTTGAGTATAGTCGTGCATCGGGCTCTTGAGGAAGAAACTCAAGAAACGTTGCGTACCGTAACGACCGGCGCGATGGGCGAGGTCGATGAGTAAGCACAAGTCGAGACACAAGGGAGCAGCAAGGATAGAGTCACGGCACAAGAAGTTAATCTTGATTTGCATGGGGTATCCCATCCACCCGAAGATGTCGATGTTGTCCCAGCCTTCCTTATTGTCGTTGCGCGGCGGATAGTAGTTGATGCGCACTTTGTGGAAGTAGTCGGTGTAGAGATCCGGTTGCTTCTCGGCAACGAGGATTGACTCGAGCGTAGAGAGTTTGCTGACTTCCTTGGTGCGGAAGTTGGCGGGTTCATCAAGCACGAGACCGTCGCGGTTACCGAGGATATTGGTTGAGAACCAACCGCTCAAGCCCAACATACGGGTGCCGATGATGGGAGCGAAACCACTCTTGACCAAAGTTTGACCTGTCTTGAAGTCCTTACCGGCGATAGGCAGGCGTTTGCGCTCGGCGAGTTCCCACATAGCCGGGATGTCAACTGTTGTGTTGGGGGCACCCATGATGAAAGGAGCGTCCTCCATGAGAGCGGCGTAGGCATAGCACATTGAGGGGGCGATGAAAGCAGTCTCGTTAGCCTTCATTGCGTTCTCAAGAGCCTCTACCGTGCCGTGGTAACGCATGTCGGGAGCGACGTAAATCTCGGTCGAAGCGGCCCAGAGCACAACGATGCGCTCGACACCGCTCTCAGCCTTGAACTTGCGGATATCCTCGCGCAGTTGTTCAACCATATCCCAACGGGTAGTGCATTGCTTGACATTGTTACCGGTGAGACGACTTGCATAGTTGTGATCAAATGCAGCCTTAAGCGGCTTGATAGCGAGCAACTCGTCCTTAACCGGCTCGATGTCCTCCTTCTTGAGGACCTCGGCGTTGATAGCACTCTCGTAGGCATTCTCGGGATAGACGTCCCATGCAGTGAATACGATGTCGTCCAATGACGGCATAGACACGATTTCGCCAACCTTAAGATATTTCTTGTCGGCACCGCGACCGACGCGAATGCGGTCGTACTGAGTGGTTGAGCCGACAGGCTTTGCAAGACCCTTGCGTGCCATCAGCACGCCGGTGATGAACGTGGTGCTCACTGCACCGAGACCGACTACCATAATTCCGAGTTTACCGGTAGCGGGCTTTGTCGTTGAATTTGCCATAGATGTTTACTATAGAATAATTAATGGTTTATCTTGGTGTTAATTTACATCGGTCAGCCATGATACCAATGAAAAACGCCGCTAAATTACAACAATTTTCCCAAACTAATGTTACAAACAAGGGGTATAAAGGTTAATAATTCTAAACTTTTAGCCAATTTGCTTAATTTTATCTAAAAGTATCGACCAAGCACCTACAATTTGTAAACGTTTATTAACGCTACCTCGCGAAGAAACAGCGCAGTAGCAGAGATTTTTCACATGGCGGACAAGCGCGAGGGGACTTCGGCGATTGACCGTATCATTGCCGGGTGGGTGGCGGCGTCCTCATCGGCAGTCCAACCTTTCCCTTTCAGCCACAACACTGCACAGCCCAACGACTCTGCCGGGGCTATGTCCTTACTCAAGGAGTCTCCTACAACAAGAACTTGCTCGGGGCGAAGTTCAAGGGCATCGACACCGAGGCGAAATATGGTGGGGTTCGGTTTACGCACGCCCACCACCGCACTCTCGATAATACCGCGAAAATAACGTCGCAGGTCATACTCGTGCAGCACGCTGTCGATGTTGCCGTAGAAATTACTCACGAGCATCAGTGGCATACGAGCCGCCAACGTGTCAAGCACGGGACGTGCCTCTTCGACACACTCGCGCGCACGCTCATCGCAGTAGCCGGTCACCGAGTCACGCGCGCGACACTCGTCGCCTATATCCTCGATTTTCACCCAACCGCGGGCGAGCATATACTCCAACTCTTTAGCGACCTTCTTGCGCAACACGTCGGCAAAGGTGTCTTGTGGCAAGACGATGCGTTGACGCGCCAGAGCGCGTTCGCCGTACACATAAGCCTCGCGGAACTGTTCCTTGGTCGGGCGGCAATCACCTCGTCCGACGCGAGCGGCAATACTGTCGAAATATTGAGTAAAGCCGTCCCACAGCACTTCGCTCCAATGTACGCCACGGCTGTCGATAGTGCCGCCGTAATCAAAGATAACGCCTTGTATCATCATTCGTCAAGTTTTGCTATAGCTTTCCTGCAAACAGACTCATGTCGCAGTATCATGTACACCAACATGATATTAAGGACAACTGTCTCGAAAGCGAAATACAACCAGGGCACATTTATAATAACAGAGATGAACATCGCTATAGTACGCGTATTGAACGACAGCATATTAGTGTATTTCATCAGCGGTAGAGACCGTTGACGGAACCACTCGCGATAATCAGCGGGAATATCATCACCGTAGCGCTCGCGCAGACGGGCTCTCAATTGTTGCATGTCGGGCGAAAAAGCCTCCTGTTGGGCGGTGTAGCCCTTATAGCCCAACATAGTGAGTTTTTTCCAGAAGTTACCCTTCCACGGCACTGCACGATATTGTTCGTCCAGTTGAGCCACGCTATCAAGTTCACTACCCTCTTTACCCTTGAGGAAATACAGGTGAAATTGCCGGTAATAGTCGGCACTGGCGGCCTGCTTGGCATGGCTGAGTCCGCTGATTACCGCCATTGTCCAAATCAGCCATTCGTGTTCTATAAAGAAATTACCTGCCAAGGCATCACCGAAGTCAGCCTCGCGCATGGCAAGAGCCACACAAATTGCAACAAACCAAAAGTCACCGCTCAGGCCGTCAAGTATGCGTCCGAGTCGTGAATATTGCTTGGTCATTCGCGCCAATTGTCCGTCGGCGCTGTCGTAAGTGTTAGCCCACACAATAAGCAGGATACCGACCCAATTAACCCAGGCCAATTCAGGCTGACCGAAATAAAGCAGCGCGCCACCCGCTACACCGAGGACAATCGAAATAATTGTCACCACATTAGGTGTCACACCCGACCAAGCGAAAAACTTTGCCCACGCGAAGCCAAGCGGGCGGTAGAAGTACAAGTCAATATGCTCCTCGGTATCGAGTGATTTCAGCGAGGCGCGGTATTCGTCAATCAAAGACATTTATCACAAAATTTAGATTAGACAAGTTGTGCGAGTCAAGCCGGCGGTCAATGTAAAAAGGCCTTAGCCTCACGTATAATTGCTTTCGCGATATGTGGGGCAGCCTCGACGCGACAAGGAGCGAAACTGGGCCAATCGTTAAAGTCAATAATTCTCACTGTGCCATCGTCGCTGACGATGCAGTCGCCACCGTACACAACCACGTTGAGTTCCTCGGCGGCACGCTGACAAATTTGTTTCAAGTGGTCAAGATCAAACGGCAATCCTTGAGCCTTGCCGTTCACCACTTCCCACCCGTACTTACTGTGTCCCTCGTCGAACGGATAGAACCAAAAGAAAAAGTCACTGCCGCGAATGCCGTAGAACTTCACCAAATCGCCGACAAGATGAACGTTAATCACGGCACGAGTAATTCCACGGTAGAAATACTCTTGCAACACCTCCTGTGCCTCCTCGGCATGACGCACGTAACTCACGTCCTCCTTGTGCATGGCATGAAAGTCACCGCGCTTAATCCAGCAACTTTTAAAGCCCGCTTTTTCCAACTTGGGACGCACATTCTCGTTGGTGTTGACAATAAGGCTCTCGGGATAAGGAATGTCATTGCCGAGCAAAATGCGTGTCATGCGCTCTCGAGTACAATTCTCGATACCATAGCCCGAGTTAATCACCAGTTTACCGGCATCCTCGAGTTGTTGCAGTTTGGCAATGCTCTGTCGTTCCCTACACATGGCAAGAAGGACAGGTTCTTCAATGTGGTCGGCATTAATAAATTGTTCTTCACTATAGACGGTAACCGAGCAACCGCGTTTGCGCAGTTGTTCTACTGTCCCGTTAAAAATTGCCGTGTCGTTACCGATGTGGTTGGGAGAATAGGCTCCCGCTCGCATCACACCGGCGATGGTTATATCTGCCATAGTGGTTAATAATTACAGGCAATCGTCAGTTCTTGTTTGACCGGCGTTGTCCTCGTTGTGGTTATAACAGTCTTTTAAGCGTTATTTATAAAACGGTGGGCTGTAGCGATGTCGCTCGCATGATCCACGTCAATAATTTTGTCTATGCTATAAGCCGCTATGTTGAAGCGGGCATCTATCAACGCCCGTTGAAAATTGCGCATACGCGAGATACCACGTTCAAGACAATCGTGCAACACGGGGAAAGCGGCATCGGTCATGGCGTAAACGCCACCGCTAACATACTTCACACCCTCAAAACGCTCATCACGAAATGCCGTAACATTCATCTTGCCATCAACCTCGACATACAGGGGCTTTTCGTCATCGATAAACGGTGTCACCGCCCATAGTCCGTCGTGCTCGTTATCGGCTTCAAAAGCCTTGATATATCCGGCAAAATCGTTCTCCCGAAATATTGTATCCACCGTTGTGAGGCAAAACTTGCCCCGGGGGATAACGCGACTGAGTTCGGCAAAACTGTGCATTGAACTCGGCGTGGAGCGGACAACGACGTTGAGTGGCACATCAAGTTCGAGCGAGGCTATAAACTCACGCACCTCGGTCATTTGTTCATTAATGATTATGCTGATACTCTCGGCGTTACAACGACGAAATATATTCATCAGGCGCAACACCATCGGCTCGCCGTTAAGTTCAACAAGCGGTTTGGGCTTTGCGACACCCTCGCTCACGAGGCGTGAGCCCTCGCCGGCTGCAATTATAGCATAGTTCATCACTTCTCGGTTTGGTGTTCGACAGGGTGGCGTTGCAGGGGGTTGGCGGCGGCGACATCGTAGGCTTGTCGATTGCGCCACACGTCAATCGCGGTATAAATTGCGCTACGCATCGACTGCTCGTCGGCGACACCCTTTCCCGCTATGTCATATCCGGTGCCGTGATCGGGACTGGTGCGCACGAGAGGCAAACCGGTAGTACAGTTCACACCCTCGCCCATTGCGATTGCCTTGAACGGAGCGAGCCCCTGGTCGTGATACATCGCGAGTGCCGCGTCAAAGTGCGACCACCGGCGTGTACCGAAGAAACCGTCGGCTGCGTAGGGGCCGAAAGCCAAGATGCGGTCTTCATCGGCAACCGTTGTGATGGCAGGCAAGATAATCTGTTGTTCCTCGTCGCCCAACAGGCCATTCTCGCCCGCGTGCGGATTGAGGGCAAGCACGGCGATGCGCGGACGCTCGATAGCGAAGTCGCGTCTCAGAGCCTTATCAAGTGTGCGCAGACGATTACACAACAGGTCGACCGACAGTGACGACGGCACTGTAGCGAGGGGTTGATGCACTGTAGCGAGAGCCACGCGCAGGTTGCCGGCGGTGAGCATCATCAGCGCGTGCTCCCCTTTACCGGCGACAGCCTCCAGGTAGTCGGTGTGCCCCGTGTACGGAAAATCCTCGCCGTGAATATTATCCTTATTGACAGGTGCCGTGACAAGCACGTCACAACCGCCGGCGAGCACGTCGGCGACAGCGCGTTCGAGCGCCATACGGGCGGCTCGTCCGGCTGCCTTGCCCGGCTCGCCGAGGTCGATTTTCACCTCGTCGTCGCAACAGTCAAGCACATTCACCGCACCGTCATTCACATCATCGGTATTGTAAATAACATTGACGTTGAGGCTCGGCAAGGACATAGCCTTGCGGTGAAAATTAAGCACTCGCGGCGAGCCGTACACTACCGGGGTGAACAACTCGGTTATCTCGGGGGCTGCCAACACCTTCAGTATCACCTCGGGGCCGATGCCGTTGGTGTCGCCCATAGTTATTGCAACTCTAATTTTTTCGTTTTCTTCCATTATGAATTAAACCTGCGTTTGCAACGCTGTTTGTCGGGACGAGTCATCAACCGGGCCACTGACATTAAGTGCTCCCACTCACACCCGCCAACCGTTTATAAATTCTCACACACGCGTCAGCGCCCTATGCAGTAATAAGTGAAGCCCTCAGTCTCCACCTCATGACGATCATATATATTGCGACCGTCAATAATGACAGGATTACGCATTTTCTCGAGCAGTTCGCTCCATGCCGGCATCATAAACTGACGCCACTCGGTGACCAACAGCACGGCATCGGCACCGCGTGCCGCGTCGTACATATTCAAGGCACAGTACACGTTGCCCCAACGACGCTTTGCCGTATTCATCGCCACCGGGTCATAAACACGCACCTCACAGCCCGCCTCGGAAAGCAAGTCGAGTGTTTCTATTGCCGGCGAATTACTCATGTCGCTCGTCTCGGGCTTGAACGACAGTCCCCACACAGCGATGACCTTTCCGGCGAGGTCGCCCCCATAGTGACGATACAACTTGTCGAACAAGATGCGTTTTTGACGCGTATTGACATTATCGACAGCCTTGAGCACCTCCATGTTGAAGTCATTACCCTCGGCAATCTTTATCAAGTCCTTGATGTCTTGGGGGAACAACGTTCCACCGTAGCCACAGCCGGGATAGATGTATTTGGGACCGATGCGGCTGTCGGTGCCCACACCTTGGCGCACCACATTCACGTCGGCTCCGACAATTTCGCACAAGTTGGCAATTTCGTTCATGAAACTGACACGTGTTGCCAACATTGACGTTGCGGCATACTTAATCATCTCGGCAGTTCGTGTATCGGTGGTGATAATCTGCCGATTGCCACGCAACAGTATAGTGCGATACAAGCGGAACATCGCTTCACGACCGCGCTCGCTTTCGACACCTATCACGATGCGGTCGGGTTTCATGAAGTCCTTGATCGCATTACCCTCGGTAAGAAAATCGGGGTTACTCGCAATCTCAAATTCCACGTTAACACCGCGGTGCTCGACTTCCTCGGCAATGATGGCACGCACTCGCTGTGCTGTGCCTACCGGCACTGTACTCTTGATCACGAATATAGCGAAACGCGATATACATTGACCGAACTTGCGTGCCACACACTCGATGGGACTCAAGTCGGTTGAGCCATCACTATCCAACTGGGTATCAAGGGCGCACACCACGTAGTCCTGCCCCTCAAACCCATCGGCAAACTCGTTGCTGAAGTGCAGGCGACTGTCGCTCACGTTGCGCGCCACCATAGCCTCCAATCCCGGCTCGTAGATGGGGATTGAACCGTAAACAAGGCGATTGATTTGCTGTGCATCGGTATCAACACACGTCACCGTCGCGCCCAACTCCGAAAAGCATGCCGCGCTCACCAGACCCACATAGCCCGTGCCAACTATAGAAACTTTCATCGGCTGATAGTGCTTTAAAAGATTAATTAATTTGCAAATGTAGGTATTTTTCTTGATTGTCCATTGAATTTTAACACGATTTTTTATTTAAAAACAACTATTCCGGACTCAGGCAGTTCCAAATGCAAATATTTTATTAATTTTGCAGTAGCGTTTCGCTCATCGCGCGAGATGCCGACCTGTCAGTAACATAATAATCGGGTATCTTGGGTAATGCAAGGCACTCGAGTAAGCAATATCATCAAACAGATAATGGATAAGAAGAAAATTGTGTTGAGTGGCATTCGTCCTACCGGTCAGTTGCATTTGGGCAACTACCTCGGTGCGCTCAGCAAGTTCGTCAAGATGCAACAAGACGGCATTTACGACAGTTATTTTTTCATTGCCGACTTGCACGCCTTGACCACTCACCCCGATGCCTCGTTGTTACACGAGAATGTGCGTGGCGTGGTAGCGGAATATTTGGCTGCAGGGCTTGACCCTGACAAGAGCACCATATTCGTACAAAGTGACATACCCGAGATTTCGGAGTTGTACCTCCTGCTCAACATGCACGTCGGCATCGGCGAATTGATGCGCACGGCGGCATTCAAGGACAAGGCACGCAAGGCATTGGGCATCACCGCTACTAATGGCGACGACGATGAGGACGTTGCCAAAGAAATCGTCGGGGCGAACAGCAACAAGCGCGTCAATGCCGGATTGCTCACCTATCCCACCCTAATGGCGGTGGACATATTGATACAACATGCCGATTACGTGCCCGTGGGCAAAGATCAAGAGCAACACCTCGAGTTAACCCGCCGGTTTGCGCGTCGGTTCAACTCCTTCTACAAGGTCGACTACTTCACCGAGCCTGAGAACTTCAACTACGGCGGTCAGCCTGTCAAGGTGCCGGGACTGGACGGCAGCGGCAAGATGGGCAAGAGTGAGGGCAACTGCATCTACCTTGCCGACGAGGAAAAACAGTTACGCAAAAAGGTGATGCGAGCCGTGACCGATGCCGGTCCCACCGAGCCCGGCTCACCCATGAGCGAGCCGGTACAGAACCTGTTCACCATTTTGCGGTTAGTGAGTGACGAGGCTACAGTGGCGCAGTTCACCGCTGCCTACAACGACTGCTCCATACGTTATGGAGACTTGAAGAAAGCGGTTGCCGACGGCATCGTTGCCATCACCACACCGATACGCGAGCGCATCGCCGCCATCAAAGCCGACGAAGCCTACATCGGTCGAGTGCTGCGTGAGGGAGCCGAGCGTGCTCGCGAGCGTGCGGTCCGCACCCTCGCCGACGTGCGCGACATCATGGGCATTCGCCGTTTTTATTGAGAATTAAATCATGGAGTACGACGTGATTGTGGTCGGTGGCGGAGTCACCGGAGCGGGTGTTGCTCGAGACTGTGTGTTGCGCGGATTGAGCGTGCTCCTACTTGAACACGGCGACTTGTGTCGCGGTGCGACGGGTCGCAATCACGGCTTGTTACACAGTGGCGCGCGCTACGCCGTCACCGACCCTGCCAGTGCTGTTGAGTGCGTGCGCGAGAATGCTGTTTTGCGTCGCATTGCAGCCCACTGCATCGACCCTTGTGACGGATTGTTCATCAACCTGCCCGGCGATGACGAGCAGTACCGCAGCACGTTGCTGCAGGCGTGTCGCGATGTCGGTATTGACGCTCGTGAAATTGACGGTGCCGAGGCGTTGCGCCTTGAGCCGAAGTTAAACCCGGCTGTCACAGCAGCACTCGTGGTACACGATGCTTCCATTGACCCGTTTGCACTCACGCTCGCCAACGTCCTTGATGCCACACGCCATGGAGCCACCGTACTCACCGACCACCGTGCCGACCGGCTGTTGACAAGTGCCGGACACGTCAACGGAGTCATCGCGACAAATCTCAAAACAGGGGAACATCACGAGTTGCACGCGTCGGTAGTGGTCAATGCTGCCGGCATTTGGGGGCAACAACTGTTGGACAGTATAGGCATCACCTTGACGATGTATCCGGCTCAAGGCACCATGCTCGTTTATGCCACCCGACCTTGTAAACACGTTATCAATCGCTGTCGCCGGCCGTCCGATGCCGATCTGTTGGTACCCGACCACCGCGTCAGCATCATGGGTACGACGAGCGTGCGGGTTGATGCAGAGGACATTGATGCTCCCCTGCCAACCCCTGCCGAGGTGCGCACCATCATGGACGGAGCAGCGGTGCTGGTGCCGTCGCTTGCCGAGACTCGCGTGTTGCGCGCTTACGCCGGAGTGCGTCCGCTTGTCGCTACCGACGACGACACCGCCGGCAGGCGACTCAGTCGCGGCATTGTGTGTATCAACCATGGAGAACGCGATGGGGTTAAGGGTTTGGTCACCGTCACCGGGGGCAAACTTGCGACTTATCGCCTCATGGCAGAGATGGCAACTGATGCTGTTTGTCGCGAGTTAGGCATCACCAAGCGATGCTTGACAGCCCGACAGCCGTTACCGGGCAGCGACCGTACCCGAGGTAACGACCCGTTGCGTGTGCCGGGTGCGACCGAACGTGCGGCAATGACACGCCATGGTGCACTGGTCAATGAGATGAGTTTGCGAGGGCCTCAAGCCAATGCACTCGTGTGTGAGTGTATGACAGTGACACGCGCCGAGGTGGAGTTTGCTGTCAAGACATTGGGAGCACACAACCTTGCAAGCCTCCGACAATGCACGCGGCTCGGCATGGGACCGTGTCAAGGGAAAATTTGTGCGTGTCGAGCCGCTAACTTGTTAGTGGAATTGGGTGTAATGACACCCGAACAAGCCATTGCCGACCTCAAGAACTTCTTCCATGAACGCCGGCGCGGTCAACAACGTGTCGCATTCGGTCAGTCGATGCGCGAAGCGGCTTTGGTGCACGGCATGTTTGTGGGATTGTGCGGTATCAACCGTTTAAATCATGAGCAAGATGATGACTGAGCAGCCTTATGACATCATTATTGTCGGCGCGGGCATCAGCGGTTTGGTCAGCGCGTTGATGCAGGCACGTCGCGGTCGTCGGGTCCTGTCGGTTGCCACACAAACCGGTCCGCTCTTGCCACAACACTCGGGTTCAATTGAGTTATTGGGCCGCATTGACGGTGAGGACGTCACCGACATTGCCGCCGCGTTGCCACGTCTGTCGGCTCAGCACCCCTACCGACGCATAGGGATAGACCGTATTGCCTCTCTCATGAAGGCGACCCGTGCATTGGTCGCCGATGTCGGGCTCGCTTATCGCGGACACGACAATCGCAATCACTATCGCATCACACCGCTCGGCATTCCCGTGCCGGCGTGGTTGACGCTCGACGGATATTTGACTATTGACACGCTTGACGAGTTGCACGGGCAACACGTGGCACTGATGCGTGCGCCCGGCTATTTGGATCAAGTGTGCCACTTGGTCGCCTACAACCTCGAACGATTGGGAGCCACTGTAACGATACACGATTTTTCGCTGCGAGCACTGCAGGCGACAACACCGACACCACGCCCCGTGACCATGAGTCGCAAACTCGACAGTCGCAGCGCGCTCGACAGCATTGCCACCGACATTAACGCTGCCGGACGCGAGGCAGACATCACAGTGATGCCGGCGATTATGGGCGATGACGAGGCAGCAATGACCTCACTGCGAAGACGTGTCGAGGTGAACCTCAAGATGATGGCGACACTACCGCCTACCGTGGCCGGAGCCTCGCTCAACATGGCTTGGCAACACTATTCGCTCATGCTTGGCGTAACGGTGATGATGGGCGAGACTGTTGTCAGCGCCACTTCAGACGGTCACAAAGTGCTTGCCCTGCACACGGCGTCCGGCAAGCGACTCAGTGCTTCTCATTACATCTTTGCCACAGGAGCCCTCGCCGGTGCCGGATTACAAGCCACGCGAGACGGCAACGTCGTCGAGGGCATCATGAACCTTGACCACGACGGTGGAGTGACCTTAACCGATGAGTCGTTACACCCCTCCCTAAACGGGAAAACGCTCGACAACGTTCAAGTGGTCGGTCACTTGTTGGGAGACGTGAATAGCGAACGTCATGACAGCGAGGGGGTTGACCTGATGACGGCTCTATCGATTTGAAATCTTCAAACCACACATGATGCCAATACGGTTTTGCAAGACAACAACTTGCTCACTGCTACAAGTGTAACACAAAGTTCAGATAGTGCCGATACTTTACAAACGCCAATTCAGATAACACATGAAAACCATCGACGCGATAAACATGATGCGGCAACGCCTTGCAGGCGTTGTTGACGAGAGCGAAGCGGCAGCCATGGTACGCATTATCATGGAAGAGGTTTTCAACTATAGCGCAGTCGATGTGATGCTGCGCGAACAGGTTGAATTACCGCCGTTCGCCTCCGAACGTTTGGAAACCATCTTATCACGGCTGGAACACCATGAGCCTATACAATACATCTTCGGAACCACGCGATTTCACGGGCACACGCTGCGAGTGACACCGGCTGTGCTGATACCTCGCCCCGAGACCGAACACCTCGTCGACATGGTGGTTGACGATGCCGGCAGTCGTGAGGATTTACATGTGCTTGACATTGGCACCGGCAGCGGTTGCATTGCCGTGTCATTGGCAAGGGCATTACACTTTGCCCACATTGATGCCATCGACATCAGCGAGGACGCATTGACGGTGGCAAGAGAAAATGCCTGTCGGCTCAAGGTAAAGGTTAACTTCGCCCGAGCCGATGCCTTGACTCTTGTTCCACAGCCCGACCGATATGACATCATCGTGAGTAATCCGCCTTACGTGGGCGAGAGCGAGGCGAGAGACATGGAACGCAATGTACTGGACTACGAGCCACGCGAGGCACTTTTTGTTCCCGATGATGATTTGATGCGTTTCTACCGCCCCATTATCGCCTATGCTGCAGTCGCGTTAAAACGCGGTGGCAGGCTCTATCTTGAGATAAACCGCAGGTGTGGCAACGACGTGGCAAGGCTGCTCGAGGCGAGGGGTTTTGTGGCAGTGGATATCACTCGCGACATGAACGGCAACACCCGTTATGCTACCGCCATGCGTCCCATTGGCGAATAAATAGTGCTAACCATCAAGCAGTTAAAGTGTTAGCATTCCAAAAAACTTGAAATTGTAATTTCTTTTTTGTAATTTTGCATTTCAATAGTGTAAATCACAATCTCAATATGGCAGATAACAATAATAACGGCTCGGCACCTGCCGTGGAAAAACCGGTGCTGAACTTCGTGCAACAAATTGTGGCAGACGACCTTGCTGCCGGCAAAAACGGCGGACGACTTAACACGCGTTTTCCACCCGAACCCAACGGATACCTGCACATCGGTCATGCCAAGGCGATTTGCATGGACTTCGGCGTTGCCGAGATGATGGGTGGCACGTGTAACTTACGCTTTGATGACACCAATCCTCAAAAGGAGGACACCGAGTACGTGGAGTCCATCATGCGAGACATTCATTGGCTAGGCTACGACTGGGGTGACCGCCTGTACTATGCGAGCGACTACTTTGAAAAGTTGTACGACTTCGCGTTGCGCTTGATACGCGAAGGTCACGCCTACGTTGACGACCAATCAAGTGAGGTGATAGCCGCACAAAAGGGCACTCCCACCACGCCGGGTGTCAACAGTCCCTACCGTGACCGCTCGGTGGAAGAAAATCTCGACCTGTTCGAGCGTATGAATGCAGGCGAGTTTGAAGAGGGAACTCACGTGTTGCGCGCCAAGATTGACATGACCAGCAGCAACATGCACTTCCGCGACCCCATTATCTATCGCATCATCAAGAAACCTCATTGGCGCACCGGCGACAAGTGGAAGGTGTATCCGATGTACGACTTTGCACACGGTCAAAGCGACTACTTTGAGGGGGTGACGCACTCGATTTGCACACTCGAATTTGTCCCCCACCGCCCGCTATATGACTACTTCGTATGCCTGTTGGCAGGTGACACCGTGGAGAGTTATTGTCCGCGCCAAATCGAGTTCAACCGCCTCAATCTCACCTACACCGTGATGAGCAAGCGCAAGTTATTGCAGTTGGTGCAAGAGAAATTGGTGGCAGGTTGGGACGACCCGCGTATGCCCACCGTGTGCGGTCTGCGTCGTCGCGGTTACACGCCACAATCCATCAAAAACTTCCTCAATGCTATCGGCTACACCAAGTACGAGGCTCTCAACGACATCAGCCTGTTGGAACATAGCATTCGCGAGGATCTCAACCGCAACGCGCCACGTGTCAGTGCCGTGCTCAACCCGGTCAAGGTTGTGATTACCAACTATCCCGAAGATCGCGTGGAAATGATGTCGATGGAGAACAACCCCGAGCGGGAGGGTGCCGGCGTGCACGAGATGCCGTTCTGCCGTGAAATCTACATCGAGCGTGATGACTTCATGGAAAATCCGCCTAAAAAATTCTTCCGACTCACCCCGGGCAAGGAAGTGAGATTGAAGGGGGCGTACATCGTCACATGCACCGGCTGCACCCACGATGACGCGGGCAACGTGACCGAGATACAGTGTACCTACGACCCCGACACCTTGAGCGGCAGCGAGGGTGCTAACCGCAAGGTCAAGGGCACGCTGCACTGGGTGAGTGCACGCCACGCCGTTGATGCCGAGGTGCGCTTATACGATCGGCTGTTCGCCGTTGAGAACCCGAGTGCCGAGGTCGAGCGCGACTTCCGTGAGTTGCTTAATCCCGACTCGCTCAAAGTGTTGCAGGGTGTCAAAATCGAGCCTTACTTGGCGAGTGTGGCACGCGTGGAAGACAAGTTCCAGTTCCAACGCATAGGCTACTTCTGCGTTGACCCCGACAGCACAGGCGGACATCTCGTGTTCAACCGCACCATCGGTCTCAAAGACAGTTGGGCTAAAATCAGTGCTAAGTGATGGACTACCGGTTGAGTTACAAGATTGTTGACAAACAACAATTCTCGGCAGCCGTGACCAAACTTGTCGTTGAGGCTCCGCTGATAGCCCGTGCCCGACGTGCGGGGCATTTCGTCATCGTACGTTGTGGCGAACACGGCGAGCGCATTCCGCTCACCATTGCCGATGCCGATCCCGTGACCGGGACAATCACGCTTGTGGTGCAAGCCGTGGGAGACAGCACACGCAAGATATGTGCGCTCAATCCGGGTGACACGCTCACCGATGTCGTCGGTCCGTTGGGTAAGGCGACACACATCGAGCGCTACGGCACCGTGCTATGTTGTGGCGGTGGGGTCGGTGTGGCTCCGCTGTTACCCATCATTCGTGCCATGAAAGCCGCCGGCAACCGTGTTGTCAGCGTACTCGCCGGGCGTTCACGCGAACTCATAATCCTCGAGGACGAGGTGCGCGACAGCAGCGACGATGTCATCATCATGACCGATGACGGCAGTTACGGGCAACAGGGTCTGGTGACCGTTGGCGTTGAGCAAGTGCTGCAGCGCGAACACGTCGACCGCTGTGTGACAATAGGTCCGGCAGTAATGATGAAATTTGTGTCACTGCTCACGCTCAAGTATGCCGTGCCCACCGAGGCTTCACTCAACGCCATCATGGTCGACGGCACGGGAATGTGCGGAGCGTGCCGTGTCACTGTGGGGGGCAAGGCTCGTTTTGTGTGCGTTGAGGGACCGGAATTTGATGCACACCAAATTGATTTTGACGAGTTAATGATGCGTTTGCGTCCTTGAACGGGCTACACTCGACAATATATACAACGAGAGGGGACTGAAATCAGCCCCCTCTCGTCATTAAGTCAGGAAACAATCATTTAGCGAAGTCACCCACACTGGCTATCGCCGGTGAAGCCTTGTGGGTCTGGTTATCCCACAATCCGGCATTATACCAGTCGGTGCGCACTTGATTGGGCCACAAGCCTCCATCATTCGCCTCGGGGAACCACCAGAACAAGCCCTTGACATTCTTGTGTGCCTTGAGTTGGGCAACAAGAGCATCGGTGTATTGTTTTTGCCCGTCTTGGCTGATAGGATAGGTTGCCGATAAGTCATACTTGACATCACTCGGTTGCCAAGCGTGGAAATAACCCGTTTCCATTATCATGATGTCCTTGTCGGGGTGAGCGCTCTCCATGTCATCGAGGGCACCGTTGAGGGCATCAAACAAGCCGTGATAGTAGGGATAATAACTCAATCCTATTATGTCGTAGTCGAGTTCGTCAACATTTTGATAATAGGACTTGAGCAACGAGCGGTTACGTACCAACTCGGTATGCAGGATAATCTTGGCATCGGGACACACCTCACGACAGGCCTTAATGGCTTGACGTTCGAGGTTGAGGAAGCGAGACCAGCCGCCACTGTCAACAGCCTTCACCGCAGTGCCGCCCTCGGGAGCCCAACACATGCCGTAAGACACCTCGTTACCCGTCTGTATCAAGTCGGGCTCGGCATCGGCAGCCTTGAGCACGGCAAGACAATCACGAGTGTACTCATACACTTGAGTTGCCAGTTGAGAGTCGCTCAGCGAGGCCCACGCCGCCGGCGTCGTTTGCGCAACAGGGTCAGCCCACGTGTCGCTGTAATGGAAGTCAAGCACAAATTGCAAACCGGCAGCCTTGATGCGTGCTCCCAACGACTTGACGTATTCGAGGTCTTGGCGAACACCCTCGCCCACGGCCTCGGCGGTCGCATTCTCGGGATTTACAAACAAGCGTACACGCATCGAGTTCCAACCGTTTGCCTTGAGATAGGCAATAACATCGGCAATGAACACGTTGTTCGTGTCGTAATAGTTGACACCCGAGGCCTCATAACTTGGCAACAAGGAAATATCACCACCGGCATAGTAGTCGGGAATCACAATATCGTCCTCGCCCTCGGCAGGATCCTCGTGACCCTCGAGAATGGCATTGAGTATGGTGTTGACATCTGCCACATTGATGTGACCGTCGTAGTTAACATCAAGATGACGATACTTGCCGGCACGATAAGATTGTGCACTTGCCACCAATGCAATCAGCATTGACAACAATAATAAAACACGTTTCATAGTAATTATTTTCAAGCATTTGACAATACAGGCACGGCGTCACTGCCGTGCCTGTCGTTTTCATCACGGATTACTGCATTCGGGCATTATACATGCTCAAGAATGTAGGCGAGAATGACGTTGGCATCAGCCGCGTTCACCTTGTCATCGCCGTTCACGTCGAACTTCTTGTCACCGTCACCATCGGGATGAGCAAGAATTTCGGCGATTACAACGTTCACATCGGCAGCGTTGACAACTTCATCGTTGTTCACGTCAAGCGGATTGCCTGCAGCGATGGCATTGAGAGCCTCAACGAGATTGTCGCTGGTGATGTTATTGATCTTGTAGTGACTGTTGGCACTGTTGAAATCACCCAACTCGAACACCGCGTCGGCATAGATGCGCGGAGTGTCATCGCTCTGCACATTGCCATCGGGGTACACTCCGTTGTTAAACACGGCTTGAATGTAATAGTCCTCCATCGTCACGTCGAAGGTCTTGTAGTAGTACTTCACGCCGTTCAAGGTCTTGGTGGTGGTCACTTGAGTGCCGGGCCAGTTACCCATGAGTTGTGCGTTGTTATCGGCACCACTCCAGATGTAGTAGTTCACATTCTCCCACTGTGCAGCACCGGTCATCGGATCCTTGAGGTACACGGTGATAGTGTAAGGGGTGAACGGAGCCTTAATCTTATATACACGTGTGCACACGTTGGTCACCTTGCCACCCACCAACAAACCGGCTTTGAGGGTCATCTCCTTGGTGATGGTGATCGATGTTCCACTCGCAACTTTGGTACCGTTGCTTGCTGTGGGTTCGCTGCCGTCGGTCGTGTAGACAATCTGCGCACCCGACGTTGCACTCACGGCAATCAACTTGGCACTTTCCTCTCCATTCTTGTAGGTGCCGTTGGGCAATGTAATCCACGCGACCTCGGCAGAATTGGCGAGGAAGTACTTGTAGTGATAGCCGCTCAAAATCTCGGTCGTTCCCGACGGACCGCCATAACTGCTCACACGAGAGCCGACGGCAACGGTGAGGTCGGCCTTTGTTCCCTTGACTGCCATGGCAAAGTTGGTCGCTGTCGAAGCCTTGAGTGAATAGGTGCTCATGTTGTGGACACCGGCAAGACGACGCGCGGCACTCATCGCCTTTATCTCTTTCTTATAGTCTTTCCAGTGAGGATAGAACACACACGGGGTACCCGGCATCGCGAGCAGATAGGCGTTAGCGGCAATAGTATCCTTTTTAATAGGATCAAGGGGGTTGCTCGCGTCGCGGTATTGAGTGTCGTGGTTCTCGATGAAAGTTACTGCGTAACGACGGTATTGTCCGCTGTTGTAGTTTTGGCTGATCAAGGGCCAGTTGCCATCGTTCTGCTGATTGAGTCTTGTCATCGAGTTGTTGTTGAAGGCATTGCGGCACGCATAACGGAATTGGAAGTCGAACGCGGCACTGTACTTGCCCGTGCCGTCAATCCATTGCTTGATAGTCTCGGTTCCACTCCAGTTCTCACCGACGCTGAACTGCGGATTGGCTGCCATGTTATATTCCTTGGTGTAACTCGCTGCGTAGCCACGCACCATGTCATAACGGAAACCGACGTAACCATAGTCATTAATCAACATTGAGAGGTAGTCCTTGACTGTGTTGCGCACATTGGTGCTGGTGTGATCGAGGTCACGCAAGCCGGACCAGTCCTCACCGGTATCGGCAGCACCCAAAGTTTCGCCTTCTTGCAAGTGCTTGGCAGTCTCACCGCCATCATCGTCCTTGGTGATGTCCTTCGATGTCATCGTGTAGGTCTTACCGTTATACTCCTCGGTGGGGAAATCAGTCCAAGTACTCTCATTCTGACGGTGATTGACGACGATGTCGGCAATCGTACCGATGTTGTGTTCCTTGAATGTTTTAATCATCGAGCGCAACTCGTACTCGTAGCCGAACGAACTGTCGTAGTTGGTGAACCAGTACTTGGGGTTATAGCCCATTGACTGACCACCGCAGTTGGCACTTTGGGGTATCCAAACGAGGTCAAACGCGTCGGCAAGATCTTCAACTTGAGCCTCGAGCGACAACCAACTGGTCTCGCTGTAACTGTCCCAATAGAAGCCTTGCAGCATCACTCCGCCATAATTGGCAGGCCAACCTTGAGCCCACATCGCCAACGGCAACATGAGCACTGCAACCATAGATAAAATTTTCTTCATAAGCCTATAATGGTGAATTAGTTTTTAATTGCACAAATATAATAAATTTCCCTAATTCACAATTATCTTTTAACAGTGATGTAAAAACAAATAGAGTGCAAACGTTTGCAAAGGCCGGCATAACCGATATGAGATATGGGCTCAACGGGCACCACCTCAGGAGATAAAATGACACGCGAAATCAAATTGAATATTGAAAGGCAAAAATACGAATCATTCTAATATCGGACCTATGGGGCATTTTGCAGGCTGAGAAGTGCCTTCAATGCCGATGGGCACATGGCTGAGGAGGTATTCAAACGTTTCAGACATAAAATCGATGAATAATATTGATGAAGTTCCTCTCCGAGGCACTTTCCTCGTGTCCTCGACGTGACCGGGCAGCGCACGTCTTCAACGTGCTTGCACGGTCTTACGAACAATGTCGGGTCTTCGAACCACCTGACCTCTCCGAGGTCATCACAGACAGTTACGACTGTCTCCCGTTTGTGTACATTATATCACCGGGGACTATATAACACCGCTGGGTCGCAAATGTGAGTGCGGTCCACGGCTCGCCCTCACGAGCGCATTTACGCGGATTTACGCAAATTTACGAGAAAAAAACACAGACTTGAGCATTTAAGAGAGGCTAAACACAAAAAAAGGGAAACTCTTATGAGTTTCCCTTTTATCTAAGAAAATTTAGTAACCGAAATTACTTGATAACCTTCACAGCGCTGGTAGTGCCGTCAACATAGGTAGTAACAACGATGTTAACACCGTCGAATGCCTCGTTGCTCTCAACACCTGCTACGTTGTAGTACTTCACGCCGGCGATAGCCTTGTCAGCGTTGATGTCGCGAACTGCGGTAGTCACTTGCATAGCGGTCAAAGGCGGTTCCATACAGTCCTCAGCGGGTTTGTCACCGGTACCGATCAACCACAGACCCATGGTCGGAGTGATGTTACCGCTCTCGAAGTCGTCAGCAGCAACTGCAGTAACCTTGAACAAGGGATACTTGTCAGCCTTGTTAGCCTCAATCAAGTTGAAACGACGTTGCTTCTCGTTCTTGCAAATAACTTTCAACTTCTTGTCCTTGTAACCGGTACTCAAAGAAACACCGAAACTTGAGGGGAAGTTGCTGGTCGGCTCGCACTTAACCTCAACCACTTCGGGATCCCACTCGTCAGCAACAGTGACAACATCAAGACCATCGGGGAACACCAATGTGAACTCGTATGCCAACAGAGCGAGATCGAGCTCACCGTGGTTGTAGAAGAAGAACAACTCGTTAGCGTCTGAACCCGCAGTAACAACGGCTTCGGAACCATCCTCGGCACCTACTGACAAGAAGTCGGTAACCTTCTTGTAGTCAAGAGCGCTTGCGCTGAATGCCAACGAAATAGCGACTGCAGAAAGAAGTAAAGATTTTACCTTCATAAGCATTAAAGTTAAATTATTAATAATTTAGTGAATAAATTCTCTTTTTTCATCGTGACAACCTCTGTTGCCAACTCAACCGACTCGACACAATAAACTTCAGGAAAACCTCTGCCTTGTATCTATCGCTTGAAAATCAACCCGTTATGGCAAAAACGCCATTTCAAGTCGCTTTTCAGAGTACAATATTACTGCTTTTTTTTGAATTGACAAAATTTTTTTGAAAAAAATGCGATTTTTTGTTCTCAAGTACTGTTTTCGAAAATTTCATGTGTCACTCGGTGCCACATGACAGTTTGGGCGGGTCTTGTCACCGGCACAAATGCCGGCAATTAAACGAGCATCATTGATGCCACTTGTCAATCCAAAAACACACTGTAATATCTCAACTTCAATGACCTCCATGAAAACCGGCAAAAACACCGTGTTCACGCTGCAAAATTACAGATTTCGGTGATAGAGAAATTTGGATATTAGGTGGATTTTTTTGGATTTTTTCGCCCGAAAGAGCCTGAAATCGACAATTACGGACACTAAATCGCATTCTATTAACAATTTTCACGACGAATTACTGAGATGTCGTCACCACGGCAGCATAAGAGGTAACGTAGCGTGTCAACCGAATAACGCGTCGTCGGTATAAGGCAAATGGGCAAGGACCTTACCCATCTGCACGGCACCGTCGCGCAACTTGCCACCCACCATGGAGCGCAAGAAAAACGGCAGATCCACCTCGACTGACGATTGGGATAATGTTCCCTCGCCTTCCGGCTCAAGGTCAACAATCAAGGCGAAAGCGACAGGCGATTGTGCCGCACGATACACCACACGGGAGTTCTCAACACACTCGGCGGGTACAATAGCCAAGCGCACAGGTCCCATCGGCGAGTTGAAGGTGACACCACTGTCGTCGAGCGACACTTCGGACAAGTGTTCACGAGCCTCGGGCGGCAATGAGTCAAGCGTTCCACTCAGGCGCTGCATCAGCACCGTGGGTCTGGTCAAACTCGAGTAAACGGCATCAACGGGTGCCGCAATCATCTCACGATTTGATTTATAAGTCTCCATAGAATTTCAAGGACACGTAGTTAGGGGATTGTCGCACAAGTCAATCAGTTCAATCCAACCGGTGTGCAAACCGTCGGTGGTGCGCACCTTGATCCAATCGCCCTTGATGTCGACGGGGTGAAACAATGTTTCCTCACTGTAATAATAGACAGCCTTGCTGTAACCGTCGGGACGAGCGCGCAAGCACCAACGCTCACCGCCGTAGTTGCGCGAGGACAGTGCGATAACACTATTATGAATCCAGTACTTACCTGTCGATGAACCTACGAGTTCAACAGGTTCGTCTTCGGTAGCCTCGGCAACAAAGTCAACTTGCCACCACCCGTTGAGTGGGTTGGAAATGTCGACGATATAAGTATTCTCGGTGGGTAATTGCATCGCGACGGCACCACGAGGTGCACTGCGCAGATTGGTGAAGTCTCCGTCGTTATCACAGATGAAGGCCAACATTAAGTCATGAGCACCTGCCACTAACGTAAGTGCAGTCATCGCAATTGTAATTGCAAAAAATCTTTTTATCATTTCGGATATCATATACCGGTTAATAACTGTGACAAAGATACAACATTTTCTCGAAAATATATATAAACCCACCGCAAATTCTCGTAAATCGCAATTTTGCTCACCGCATCGGTCGGAGGTCAATAAATCGGTATGAGCAAGCAGTAGAGTGGCATAGCAACACCACGAGCGAGCAGACGTGATGATTTACGTGAGAAAAACGACTACGAATTACACTAATTTCACTAATCTGAACCACAGTATTTTACAGAGATTACAGTAGTTTTCTGTTTTACACAGTGTTACGGAGAATTTACGTGGTTTTACGTGAGATATACGTGAGATTAAACTCGGATTAAAATTAAATTTGCGTGTAAAGCGGGATTTTTGTACCTTTGCGCCGTTAAAGTCGCCCGGATGGTGGAATGGTAGACACGAGGGACTTAAAATCCCTTGGCCATAGCGGCTGTGCGGGTTCGAGTCCCGCTCGCGGCACAGACGCTTGCATTTTGCAAGAGCGGCTCACCAGTGAGCGTCCCGCTCACGGCACAGACGCTTGCATTTCAGAAAAATACCTCTCTTTTTGCAAATAAAACATAAAAATCGGGGTAAAGTGTCGGTGGTACGGATTAAGATGACTATCTTTGCATGATATTTGAGACATTTTAAACGTATAGACAAGTATGAAGACAAAAGGATTGATTCAGGCAGCAGCTCTTGTGTTGCTAATGACATCATGCTCAGGCAAGCTGGGCGAACTCTCGAGTAACAATTTCAAGGTAAATCCTAATCCGTTGGAAACAGAAGCTGGACAGGTGACGGCTACCATCAACGGCACGTTCCCTGAGAAGTATATGAACAAGAAAGCTGTTGTGACGGTGGTACCCGAACTGCGTTTCACCAAGAATGGTGTCCAGCAGACTGTCAAGGGACAGGCTGCCACGTTCCAAGGTGAGAAGGTGATGGGTAACGACCAGCGCATCTCCTATCTGCTGGGTGGTCACTATACTATGAAGACCACTTTTCCTTACGAGGATGCCATGCAGAAGAGTGACCTCTACCTGACCTTTGACGCCAAGGTTGGCAAGAAGGAGGTAAAGGTACCTGCCGTGAAGGTCGCTGACGGCGTCATCGCTACCAGTGAACTCTATCGCAAGACGCTGCTGCAGTCTGCGGGCAGTATGGCACAGGACGGCTTCCAGCGTGTCGTAGCGCAGAAACAGGAGGCTAATATCAAGTTCCTCATTCAGCAGGCCGAGCTCCGCAAGAGTGAGCTCAAGACGGGCTCGGTGCAAGAATTTGTCAGCATGCTCAAACGTATCAGTGCTGACCGCGAGGGTCTGAATCTTAACAATGTGGAGGTTTCTGCCTACGCTTCTCCTGATGGTGGTTTCCAACTCAACGAGAAACTCGCCAACAAGCGCCAGCAGAATGCGGAAGGCTATGTGAAGCAGCAGATGAAGCAGGCTAAACTCACGGAGCCCGTAGAGGCTACCTATACCGCTCAGGACTGGGACGGTTTCCAGCAACTGGTGGCCGCTTCCAATATTCAGGACAAGGATGTGATCCTGCGCGTGCTGTCGATGTATCAGGATCCTGAGGAGCGCGAGCAGCAGATTAAGAATATGAGCGAGGGCTTCCGCGAACTTGCTGACGGCATTCTGCCTGAACTGCGCCGTGCCCGTCTGACCATCAACTACGAGACCGTCGGCCGAGACGACCAGCAGATCAAGGATCAGCTGAAGGCTGACGCCACCAAGCTGAGTCTTGAGGAGATGCTCTATGCCGCTACGCTGACTGACGATGCTGCCGAGAAGGAGAATATCTACAAGCAGACGGCTACTCTCTGGTCGAAAGATGCCCGCGCCTACAATAACCTCGCCTTGCTGGCATGGAAGAAGGGTGATTTTGCCGAGGTTGAGAGTGACCTCATCAAGGCTCGCGCCATTAATCCCAACCTGCCTGAAATCAACGCTAACCTCGGTATGCTGGCATTGCAGCAGGGGGATATCCGGAATGCCGAAGACTATATCGGTAAGGCTGCCAATGCTTACAATCTGGCAGAGACTTTGGGTAACCTGCATTTGGCTCAGGGCAACTATGCCTTGGCAGCTCAGGACATGAAAGACGTTGTCTCCAACAGCGCCGCCCTGGCCCAACTCCTAACCAAGGACTATGCCAAGGCAGCCCAAACACTGAAGGCTATCAAGAATGGCGATGCCATCACCGACTATCTGCAGGCTATCGTCTGCGCCCGTCAAGGTAATGACGGCATGGCAGGCTACTTCCTGCGCCAAGCCGTTCAAAAGGATCCTTCGCTGGTGACCTATTCTAACAACGACCTCGAACTGCGCAGCGTAGGAAAATAAAGTAAGGTGTGAAAAGGTAATAAGGTAAAAAGTGCAATGGCTGTGATAGTGCTTGATACGCTCAGACGTATGGTAAGAAAGACTTTGCCTTTTTGCCTTATTATCTTTTTCGCTTTATGTTTTTTGTGTTCTTGTGGCGTAGACAGCGGCAAGTTCCGTATCGAGGGTCGTCTGCGCAACATGAATGTGGGTGAATTCTGGGTGTATAGTCCGGATGGTGGCATTGAAGGCATCGATACCATTCCCGTCCGCGAGGGGCGTTTCAGCTACGAAACAGACCTGCGCAATCCTGCCACCTTTGTTGTCATCTTCCCCAATTACTCCGAGATACCCGTTTTTGGCGAGTCGGGTAAAGGTGTTACCATCAAGGGCGATGCCTCACATTTGAAGGAGATGGACATCAAAGGAACCGAAGAGAACGAGGAGATGACCAAGTTACGCATGACCATCAATCGCTCGATGCCGCCTGAGATTCCTGGAGTTGTCGAGGCGTTTGTCCGTGAGCATCCGCAGTCCATCGTCAGTAACTACCTCGTTCAGCGCTATTTCATATTTGATGCTAGGCCAGACTTCCGTAAGGCTTCCGAACTGGTTACCCTCATGGTCAAGGAGCAACCTGCCAATGCACGACTGGAGGAAATACAAAAGCGTCTGGCTAACCTTCGCAATGGTCAGCTTGACAGCCGTCTGTCCGCATTCTCCGATACGGATATCAATGGCAGGAAAGTGACGCAGGACCAGCTCAAGGCCAAACTTAATGTGGTGGCGGTATGGGCTACGTGGAGTTTCCAGAGTACCGATATGATGTTTCGTTTGCGGCATATGAAACGGCAGTATGGCAGTCAGTTAGGCATCGTGGCCGTCTGTCTTGATGCCCGCCCACAGGATGTTAAACGCCGTCTGGAACGTGACTCCGTTCCCTGGCAGACTATTTGCGATGGACGTCTATGGCAGACACCGCTCTTGGCAAAGCTGGGATTGGAAGATGTTCCTGCCAACTTACTTATCAATGATCGTGGCATCATCATTGAGCGGAACCTGAAGCCACAGGATCTTGAAGACAAAATCAAACAATTACTGAAATAGTTATGAAGAAGGCGTTGAAGTGGATTGTCGGTTCGCTTTGTACACTGGTTGTCATCGTGATAGTCGTGCTGGTGTCGGCATTTTATGTGTTCCATACTGGGTGGTTTCAGGACGAAATGAAGGAGCGTGTCGTCCAATTGCTTACCGACAAGCTGGACACCAAGATAGAACTCGACCATATCGGTATTGACCTGATGACCTTCGACGCGCAAATTAATGGGTTGGTCGTTGAAGACCGCCAGCAGCGTAAAATGCTGCAACTCGACCATCTGATGGTCGACTTCAACGTTATGTCGTATATTCTCCGTAAGGAAATCTATGTTCGTGAGGCCGCTGTCCGCGGCTTGGAAGCTAACCTGTTACAGGAGTCGCCAGACTCGGCCGCCAACTTCCAGTTTGTCATTGACGCCTTCAAGAGTGACAAGCCTCAGCAGAAGAAACCAGATAGTCTGAAACAGACACACAAGCTTATCCTCAAGGTCAAAAAAGTGACGCTGGAGTCCATCCGTGTACGTTTCAACGACAAACGTGCCCATTTGGGCCGCCTTGTATATAAGAATAGTGGTAATGGCCGTGATGTGGCTGAAATCAATGAACTGCGCGCCCAGTGGGTCAGCAAGAGCAAGAAAGGACCCGTCGATAATAGTCTCCGTGTCAAGGTTATTGACATGCTCGACACAAAACAGGGCAAGAAGTTGACCATTGACAGCCTCTGCTTCACCACCGACAACCACAAGCCTCGTACCAATGTCGGCAAGCCGAAGCATGGTGCCTTTGACGCTGGTCATCTCAATGTTGTCGCTCAGATGTACATTAACGTGGAACACTTGGCAAAAGATAGTTTTGTGGCAGTCGTCAATAACTGTCAGGCTGTTGACCGCGGTTCTGGCCTTGATGTCCACAAGCTTAACCTTCGCGTGGCGGGCAATAAGCGCAGCCTGCACCTCAGCAACGTCACCGTAGCTCTGGCCAATACCGTTCTGAAGTTCGACGATGCCGATGTCCAGCTGCCCAGTAAGAAAGAGGGACGTCGCCTGTCGTATAGTACGTCGATGATAACCGGACGTACTCAGCTGCGCGATATATCGAAGCCTTTTGCTCCCGTGCTGAATAAGTTCACGCTGCCTTTGAACCTACAGACCCGCATGAGTGGTGACAACGATAACATGCAGTTCCGCAGCGTCACCGTCTATACCGACGACAAGCAGTTGACGATACATGCCGGCGGCAGCATCAGCGGTCTCAAGGACAAATATAAACTGCATGTCCACTTTAACGTCAGCCGCATGACGGCCATTGGCAATTGTAAGGAAAAGATTATCAATCAGTTTACGGTCAAGAAATTCATGATGAATCAACTTCACAATCTGGGGCGCATCGACTATACTGGCTACTTCGACGTGGTGTGGAAGCGCGAGTCCTTCGTCGGACGGCTGACTACTGGTGTGGGAGCTATGAAGTTCCAGTTCTCTCTTGACGAGAAGAATAAGTATGTCTCAGGTACCGCCAGTACCGATTCGTTGGAGTTGGGCAAGGTGTTTGATATGCCGGAACTGGGTAAGGTGGCCGCCAAAGCCGATTTCATTTTCGATATTTCTAAACCGCGTACAGCCTTGATGCGTAAACGCTTAGGCGGAAAACTGCCCATCGGTAAAGTCGATGCCCATGTCTCTGAAGCTTCGTACCGCTTCGTCAAGACTCATGATACCGAAGTCCACATCACTAGTGATGGTGCCGTTGCCCAAGGCCAGGTTAACATGCATGGCCGTTATGTCGATGTATTGTGCTCTTTCTCCTTCACCAATACTAACGACTTGAAGAAGATGAAGATCAAACCCGGTCTGAAGTTACATAAGGCCAGCGATGCCGACAAGCGTTCACGGGAGGAACGTCGGGAACAGCTGAAGCAGGAACGTGACGCCCGCAAGGCTGTCAGGGCCGAAGAGAAGGCTGCCAAGAAGGCAGCCAAGGCCATCATCAGGGAGCAGAAGACCGCTGAGAAGACGGCTGCCAAGGAGCGCAAGGCGGCTGAGAAAGCTGCCAAGCGGGAACGCAAAGCCGCAGAAAAGGAGCGCAAGGCTGCTGAGAAGGCTGCCCGCAAAGCCGCCAAGAATCTATAGCCTTTTGTGCCATTTCGGGAGTACAAGTCAATCAAAATCAGCAAAATTTGTACTAAAATCAGCAAAATCATGAAACAAAATCGTCAAAGGCTTGGTACTTTGGGGATAATTAACTAATTTTGCACGTTAGAAACTATTGTCTACGGGCAAGCCCACTCCGTGACGAGAGCAGTAACTACGACGTAATAATCATTATCAATAAAACAATAGTCAAATGGACAAAAAGCATTATGTAAACTGGATTTTTGTGATTTGTGCAGTGGCTGGATTGAATTCCTGCAGTCTGGACATGCCAAAAGAAACAAACACATCGTTTGAGACAATGACAGTGAAGAAATCAGACATTGAGATTCCTTACAGGCTCAGTGCCAGAATGAAAGGTCAGAACGACGTGACGGTAACGCCACAGGTCAGTGGCCAGTTGACAAAAATTTGCGTAACCGAGGGTCAGCAGGTAAAGAAGGGACAGACGCTCTTCATCATTGATTCCCGCAATGCCCAGTTGGAGTTGGAGGCTGCACAGGCCAACTTGCAGGCTGCCTTGGCCCAGGAGAACTCGGCCAAGCTGGAGTATGAGTCGAACAAGAATCTCTTTGATAAGAAAATCGTGAGTAGCTATATGCTGAATAACTCTGAGAACTCCTACAAGCAGGCCCAGGCTTCAGTGGCCCAGGCCCGTGCTTCGGTGAACCGTTGCAAGGTGAACCTCGGCTTCTGTACTATCACGGCCACGGTGCCGGGTGTCATCGGTGAGATTCCCGTACGTGTCGGTGACCAAGTGTCTCCGATGACACAGCTCACCATGCTGAGCGGCAATACGACGATGTACGCAGAGATTTCGCTGACAGAGTCCGTTATCGAGGAGATGGTGAAGGAAGGCGTTTCGGCTGCTGATGTGGACAAGCGTATTGCCAATTTGCCTGAGGCCACGTTTGTCATGAAGAACGGTACGGAGTATCCCCACAAGGGTCGTGTCGTCAGCGTGACAGGTGTTGTGAATTCCGCCACCGGCTCACTGACCGTCAAGGTGTCGTTCCCCAATCCTGAGGGTCATCTGTACTCCGGCATACAGGGCACCATTGTAATGCCTTTTGCCGAGAAGGATGTGATAGTTATCCCTCAGTATGCTGTGGTACGCCTGCAGGACAAGTCACAAGTCTATAAGGTTCAGGCTGACAGCACCGCCACTACCGTCGACGTGACGACGGAGGACACAGGTAACGGTAAGGACTTCATCGTGCGGAGCGGTCTGAACGAGGGTGACCAGATTGTAACCACCGGTGCCAACAACGTGACGGAGGGGCAGAAGGTCTTATTTTGATTTGACAATTTCACGATTTGACCATTCAAGACAGTAAGTTATTGTGAAATAGTAAAATCGTAAAATAGTAAAATGAAGGAATGAAGAACAATATATTTATTAATAAATACGTGATGGCGTGCGCCATCTCGATAGTGATAGCACTGGTGGGCTATATCTCAATGAGCTCGCTGGCAGTCGAGCAGTATCCAGACATCGCACCTCCTACGGTGATGGTCTCCACCAGCTACTCCGGTGCCGACGAGAACACGGTGATGAAGTCGGTCATCCAGCCGCTCGAAGAAGCCATCAACGGTGTGCCGGACATGACCTATATGACCTCCAAGGCATCTTCCAATGGCGACGCAGAGATTACCGTCTACTTCAAGCAGGGCACTGACCCCGACATGGCGACGGTGAACGTGCAGAACCGCGTGACCCGTACACAAGCCCTGCTGCCTGCCGATGTGAACAAGATTGGTGTGACGGTGCAGAAACGACAGAACAACATCCTGCAGATCTTCGCCGTGAAGAGTGCCGACGGCAAGTATGATGAAGACTTTGTCTCGAACTATGTCGATATCAACGTCAAACCGCGCCTGATGCGTATCACCGGTGTGGGTAACGTACAGAGCATGGGTAATACATACGCCCTGCGCATCTGGCTGAAGCCCGACGTGATGGCACAGTACAACCTGACGCCCAACGATATCTTCGCAGCTATTGGAGGACAGAGTTTCGTGTCGGCTGTGGGTTCCTTGGGCGAACAGTCAGACAACTCCTACCAGTACTCCATGCAGTACAAAGGTACGCTGAAGACTGTCGAGGAGTTCAACGACATCGTGTTGCGTACCAGTGGCGGCGGTATGCTGCACCTGAGCGACGTAGCCGAAGTGAAGATTGGTGCCGTGAGCTACAACTTCTCCTCGAATATCCAAGACCGCCCAGGTGCCCTCTTCATGGTGTTTGCAGCTCCGGGAGCCAACGCCACCGAGGTGAACGCCCGCATCAACAAGACATTTGAGGATTTGAAGGCAACGATGCCTGCCGGATTGGAGTTCGTGACCATGATGACCAGCGACGACTTCCTCTTTGCCGCCATCCATAACGTGGTGGAGACACTCGTCATCGCCATCATCCTGGTCATCTTGGTGGTGTTCTTCTTCCTTCAGAACTTCAAGGCCACCATCATCCCCTCTATCTCTATTATCGTGTCGCTGTTGGGTACGTTTGCCATCGTCTCATTGGCGGGCTTCTCGCTCAACATCCTGACGCTGTTCGCACTGGTGCTGGCTATCGGTACGGTGGTCGACGACGCCATTGTGGTGGTCGAGGCCGTCATGGCAAAGATGGAGGGTGGCATCAGTGATGCCCGTGAAGCCACCCGTCAGGCCATGAACGAGGTGTCGGTAGCCGTCGTCTCATGTACCTTGGTGTTCATGGCGGTGTTCATCCCCGTGACATTCATGCCCGGTACCTCAGGTACCTTCTTCACACAGTTTGGTGTGACTATCGCTTCGTCTGTAGGACTGTCGTGCGTGTCGGCTCTCACGCTCTGTCCTGCCCTCTGCGCCATTATGATGCGCGTGACGGAAGGCAAGAAGGAAGGCAAGAGCCTGACCTATTATACGAAAAAGGCCTACGAAGCCAGCTATAGTGCTATATATAATAAGTATAGCAAGAGTGTCCAGAAGTTCATCAAGCGCCCCATTCTGGCATGGAGCCTGCTGGCTCTTGCCGCCGTATTGCTGGTATTTTTTATGAAGAGTCTGCCTTCCGGCCTTGTGCCTCAGGAGGACCAGGGCGTGTTCCTGGCTGAGCTGCAGGCACCAGAAGGTTCCACGCTGCAGCAGACCCGTGAGATGATGAAGCAGGTAGAGGATAAGGTGAAGCAGATTCCCGAACTGGAGAGTTTTGCCGTCGCCTGCGGCTATGGCATGTTGTCGGGTGCCGGTTCTAACTATGCCACGCTGGTGGTCCGCCTGAAGAACTGGGAAGAGCGTCCCGGCATGAACCACTTGCTGACGCTCGTCATGTACCGTTTCTACTTTGACTGCCAGGAAATCAAGGACGTACGGGTGTTGCCCTTTGAGATGCCGCAGATTCCTGGCTATGGTACGAGTAACAGCGTGAGCCTGGTGGTGGAGGATCCCACCGACGGTAACCTGTCGGAGTTTGCCAAGCAGACCGAACATTTCTTAGCTAAACTGTCTGAGCGTCCTGAGATAGCCTCCGCCTCATCAACCTATTCTGAACGCTTCCCGAAGTATCAGGTTGATGTCGATGCAGCCCAGTGCGACCGTGCTGGTGTATCGCCGGCTGACGTGTTGAATACGCTCGGTACTTTCTGCGGTGGCGCATATATCGGCAACTTCAACCAGTTTGGTAAGGTCTACCGCATCATGGCTGCCGCCTCGCCCGAATACCGTCTTGACCCGCAGTCGCTGCAAAACATCTTTGTGCAGGTAGGCAACGGCAAGATGGCTCCTATTTCCGAGTTTGTCAGTCTTAAGCAGATTGTCGGTCCTTCCAACATCGAGCACTTCAACCTGTTCCAAAGCATCTCATGCTACATTAGCACAGGTAGCGGCTATACCGAGGGCGATGCCCACAAGGCCATTGCCGAGGTGTTCAAGGAGGAGATGCCCAATACGGCCACCTACGAGTATAGTGGTATGTCGCGTGAGTTGGAAGAGGCTGCCGGCTCTAATGCTACGTCTCTCATCTACGTCATCTGTGCCATCCTTATCTACCTCATCCTGGCATCGCTCTACAATTCATGGTTCACACCGTGTGCTGTGCTGTTCAGTGTGCCGTTCGGACTGATGGGTGCTTTTGTGTTCGCATACTTAGGTAGCCTGTTGGGCCTGCCGGGCATGGACAATAACATCTATCTGCAGACGGGTGTTATCATGCTGATAGGTTTGCTGGCCAAGACGGCCATCTTGATTACCGAGTTCGCCACTGAGCGCCGTGCCCAGGGTATGAGCATCCGCGATGCAGCCTTCGAGGCATGCAAGGAACGTCTGCGTCCCATCTTGATGACGGTGGCCACGATGATTATCGGTATGATTCCCCTCGTGATTGAGGGCGGCGCCGGTGCCAATGGTAACCGTGCCCTTGCCTTGGGTGTTATAGGCGGTATGAGCATCGGCACCATTGCCCTGCTCTTCGTCGTTCCTGCCTTCTTTATCGTGTTCCAGAAGTTGCACGAGAAGTATCAAGGTGCTCCGAAGATGAAAAATGTAGAAGTAAAAACGGTGGAATAAATTATGAAAAGACTAAGCAATATCTTCATAGCCACAGCCGTGAGCCTGATGCTCACGGGCTGCGGCATTTATAATAAGTACGAGCAGAATACCCC
>CALDIF010000069.1 GCA_937901905.1 uncultured Porphyromonadaceae bacterium
ATCTCGCTCTATTATACTATACATTTATGCCTACCGGCGGTGTTCTCCGGTGGTCGTGTCTCGTCAGTAATAATTTTCACTTGTCGGTCGTGCGCGATCCGGCTGAAGCGAGTTGCTCTCAATTTCGCGGTCAATAGCCTCGAAGTCGCTGCTGTTACTCTTGTATTCGGGAACAAACATTTTCATCAGCAGTACCATGTCGTGGACTTCACCGGCTCGTGCCGCATCGATTATCGGTTTAAGGTGATTGCAAACGTCGCAGTAATCGTAGGTGCGCACTCGCGCCACCATGATTTTCTTGTTCACTGTGGCTGTGGTCATCTCCTTATCGTTCAACACCTCTTCGTAGAGTTTCTCTCCGGGGCGCAAACCTATTTCTTTGATCTCGATGTCAATCCCGGGTTTGAGGCCTGCAAGAGAAATCATGCGTACGGCAAGATCGTATATCTTGATGCTCTCGCCCATATCGAATACATAGATTTCGCCGCCATGCCCCATGCAACCGGCTTCAAGCACGAGCGAGCAAGCCTCGGGAATAGTCATGAAGAAGCGTGTGATGTCGCGGTGAGTCACAGTAACGGGACCTCCCATGGCGATTTGCTTGCGGAACAGCGGAATTACCGAGCCGTTGCTGCCGAGAACATTGCCGAAACGTGTGGTGATGTATTGTGTCGTTTTTCCGCGTTGTTGGGCATCGAAGAACAACGACTGGCAGTAGATCTCGGCAAGGCGTTTGGTACACCCCATGATATTTGTCGGGTTGACTGCCTTGTCGGTACTCACCATCACAAACTTCGTGGCGTTATACTTGAGCGCGAGGTCGGCGATAATGCGAGTGCCAAACACGTTGGTCAGTACCGCCTCGGTGGGATTGATTTCCATCATGGGCACGTGCTTGTAAGCAGCGGCATGAAATACAAATTGGGGTTTATAGGCGACAAACAGTTGCTCCATGCGCTCCTTGTTGCGCACGTCGCCTATACACAATTTGACATCACACTCGGGGTACTCGCGCGCCACCTCAAGACTCAACTCGTGCATGGGCGTTTCGGCTTGATCAACAAGAATAATCGTTCGTGCTTTATAGGTCGCGATTTGTCGCACGATTTCGCTGCCTATTGACCCGCATGCTCCGGTAATAAGCACCACGCTGTCGTTGATTTGGTTCTTGACCAACGTGTTGTTCAAGACGATGGGATCGCGCCCCAACAAGTCCTCGATTTGAACTTCCTTAATATAGGACGACAACCCCTTGGTCTCATTGGAAGTGTCGTTAATGTCAAACTCTTGCACCTTGTTGATTGAGAGTAATGAGATGTCGTGACTCATGAAGTAGTCGGCAAGTTTGCTGCGCACTTCGTGTGCCCAAGTTTCGCCGAAGACTAGTGCCTCGATGTCGTTGTCGGCAAACAGTTGGGCTGTCGTGTTCTCATCGTGACAATAAACGGGTAATCCGTTGATTTCGCGGTTGCTCTCCTTGCGTGTGTCCAACGATAACAAGCCCACGGGCATATATTTGCCCGATACCTCGCCTTTGAGAGCGTCGGCAAGCATGATAGAGTCGACGCTTGTGCCCAACACCACAACGCGACGGCGCCCTCCCTCGGCGGTCAGTTGCATGTAGAAGTACTTTATGAGCAAGCGTTCAACCATCATGATTGCGAACGACAACACCCCGATGGACAACAGGTTTACCCACGATATATAGGGTGCGCCGAATAATAACGTACTCGCGATGTTGCCCAGCATCATCAACACGATGGTGAAAAACACGGTGAGCAAGATGCGGTTAAGATCTTCGATGACCGACAATCTGATAACGCACGCGTAACTCTTGGTGACATAACTCACAAGTACAAACACGCCCACGATAATCAGCGCATTGCTCATCAGGTGCAGTATACTGACAACCTCTTTGTGGACAAACACGTCGACAAGGATAGTCAGCATGAAACTCACCAATACGATCAGGGCATCAATGAGCAAGATGAGCCACCGTGGCATGGTGTGCAACCTGAACATGCGCACCACGCGTAGGCTGAATATGTTATGTAGTAGGTTGTCAACCATTTGATTGTGTTGCAAATGTAAAAACCTCGCAAAGGTACAAAAACTAAATTTGTCACGCAAATAATGTTGGTGAGACTGCTACTTGCGGTCGAGGGCTCGCCAACACCACGCGATGTAAGCGATTACAAAGGGGACGAGCAGGCTCACCCACGACATCACAGTGAGAGTGAACTCGCTGCTGCTACTATTGGCGAGAGTCAGTGAACTCATCGTGTCGAGAGTGGACGGATAGTATGCTGTGCCACCGTACCCAATGAGGGAGAACAATGCCAAGACAACAGCGATAGTGCCACCACCGGTTGCCCAAATGCCACGACGACAGTCTTTTAACAAAGTCACACCTATGCCTGCAAGCACCGCAACGACACCAACGAGCAGCAGTATAGCCACCCACCACCGTGACAACAGGTTGTCGAGGTAGAGATGTGGCACGCGAACGAGAGAGCCATCTGCCGTTTGAACACCCTCGGCGGTGAGCAACAAGCCTGTCACGATGAGGAATAGTACAACAAAAATCGGTGCGTTCCACCATAAGCGCCGGCGCAACCATGCAACCAACTCCTCATTGTCGTTGTTGTTGATAAGATATAGCAAACCGAGAGTGCGTGCCAACATCAATAACATCAATCCGAACAAGATATTCTTGTAGCACAAGAAGGCTTCCAACCCATGTAGCGGACCCCATGACGAAATAACGGGGTTGCCCGGATCAAGCAGGTTAACACGCTCAACCGTGAAAGCGGCACCGAAAAACATTCCGGCAACGGCAACACCCAACAAGAAGGGTCCCGCCATGCCGTTGATGAGCAATAGTGTGTCGTAGAAGCGGGTTCCGTAAATATTACCGCTCTTGCTGCGATACTCGTAACTTACCGCTTGAATGACAAAACTGAATAAAATCATCATCCACAGCCAGTAAGCACCACCGAAACTCGTACTGTAGAACAAGGGGAACGAGGCAAAGAACGCTCCACCGAAGGTTACTAAGGTCGTGAATGTGAGTTCCCATTTCTTGCCTAACGATGCTGTGATGAGTCCCTTGTGCTCATCACTTGCACCCGGCAAAAAGGATTGCCCTCCCTGTACAAATAGCAAGAATACCAATACCGATGCCAATATGCTGATTATCAGCCACCAGTAAGCCTTTAATATCTCGTAGGTTTCCATCTCTTCTTCTCGGTTTAATCGTTACACTTGTCGAGGTCGGTGAGTGACTTGCGACGAATTTGGCTCAAAATGATGCCTACATCGGCGATGAGCAAAGCAGTGAACACAACGGCAAAAATCCAAAATGTGGTCTGAACATAACCGGCACTCAAGTCGCTGACGGCAACGTGATTAGGCATTAAGTCCTGTATGGTCCACGGTTGACGACCGACTTCGGCAACGATCCACCCGCTCGCACTGCACAGGTAGGTGAGTGGCACGGTGATGATTGCAAGCAAGTACCACAATCGGCGGACAACGGGCTTGCGGTCGGTGAGCAAGCGCGGTTTCCACGAGAGCAGCACCCACAATGCCATGAACAACACGAGGTAACCGCCTATCGTGACCATGATGTGGAACGTGTAGAACGTCAACGGCACGTTGGGCACGGCATCTTGGGGACGCTCGAGGTAACCGTAGCCGAAGTATTTGAAGTCGGCATTGATGCTCGCCTTGAGGCTGTCGGCGAGGTCTGTATTGCCTGCGCGCGTCGCCTCATCATGTCGGGCAATCATCGCGCGTACGGCCTTGCCGCGCTCGATGCGTTCGGCATAACTCACGGTATTTATCGTGTCGCCCGTCTCGTTAACGGCGCGTCCGGCAATGATGTCGTTGATGCCGGCAACGTAGGCGTGTGGGTCGTGATGAGCCAATAGCGAAAGCCCGTAGGGAATTGAGATGTCAAACAAGAACGGAGTCTCGTCGTTGTCAACTGTCTTAGACGGATTGATGACACCGAAAGCAACAATGCTTTGTTCGGTACTGCCATTGTACAACCCCTCCATTGCCGCCAACTTCATCGGTTGTAACTCGGTCACTGTCACCGCGCTCGTGTCGCCGGTGATGCTCGTCAGCAAGATGCCTGCCAAGCCGAACCACGAGGCAACCGTGATGCTGCGACGACAATGCCCGTCATTGCGCCCCTTGAGCAACAACCACGCGCTGACACCGATCACAAATGCCGCTCCTAATGCCCAAGCACTCGTCACCGTGTGTAACACTTTGTTTACTGCCATGGGAGAAAATGCGACTGCCCAAAAGTCGGTCATCTCGTTGCGCATCGTGGCAGGATTGAATTCGCAACCCGTGGGATATTGCATCCAAGCATTGGCGACAAGTATCCATAATGCCGATAACGATGCTCCTAACGCTGTGAGCCAAGTGCTCGCGAGATGAAAACCGGGGCTGACTTTTTTCCACCCGAAAAACATCACAGCAATGAATGTGCTTTCCATGAAGAATGCCAAAATGCCTTCCACGGCAAGCGGTGCACCGAAGATGTCACCGACAAACCAACTGTAGTTAGACCAGTTGGTGCCGAACTCAAACTCCAGTATGATGCCGGTTGCAACACCAATGGCGAAATTGACACCGAACAGGGTCATCCAGAATTTGGTGGTTGCCAACCAACGCTCATCGCGAGTGTGGTAGTAAACGGTTTCCATAATGGCGATTATCACGCCCAAACCGAGTGTGAGGGGTACAAAAAGCCAGTGGTAGATTGCCGTGAGCGCAAATTGTGCGCGCGCCCAGTCAACCATTGTTATCATGTCGTTCATAGGTTATGATATTATTGAGAATATCGTTGAAGTGTGTTTCACACAATTCTTGTTAAGTCTACAATTAAAGTGAGTGGTTTGCAGTGACGTGTAGTTGCCGGGGTGGGCTTCCGGTGAATTATCGGTTTTCCCCACGATTGGGGTTGACCAACTCTTGACGAACGTAGTCAGCCTTGGCGTTATCGTCATCGCAGCGCTCGCCTAAAAAGTCCGGGAAAAACAGCAACTTGATAATGACGAAGAATACAACTAACTTAATGGCAATTATCAACCACAACGTGCGACCTATCGTCATCGAACGAAAGCCATCGGCATACAAGTGCCACACGCGATACCAAAAGCCACTGCGTTGCATTTTACTCGTCGCGTGCTGCCGCCTTGTTGTACATTGCAGTCACGAGCAGGTTGTTGAGTTTGACAATCGGAGGTACATTTGTCGTGTCGGCACTCGTTGCCGATGTGGAAATCACCAAGGCTGTTTCAGCTCCCATTTGGTCGAATACACCGGCAATCATGGGGCATCGGCTCAACCATTCAGCGCGTCCCAAGCCCTCGCTCTCCACAGCCGTAGCGGTGCCTATCAGGTCGCCGGCGAGCCACCCCTCGGCATCTTCGCTATATTCGCTCTTGAAAACGTCAATGCCATCGGGTACAACTTGCACGGCAAGGTGAGTGTCACCCACGGTGATGCAGCCACTTGGCATGTCGTATATCTTTTCCAAGGTGTAAGACACAGCCTCGTTACTGCCGGGCAGTTGAACTTTGCCCTCGGGGGAGAACAAGTAGGTATCACCGTTTGCCATGCGGTAGGTGCCTGCCCATATATGATGAATGTAATCGGTCACGAAGTCAAGCATGTCGCCTGTGTAGAGTTGCAGAACATCGGTGGGCAATGACGTTGAGTCGCATGCTACGAGCAGTTCAAAGCCGTTAATGCGACGGTGAGTCACAACGCTGCCCGGCGAGGCGAACATTGAGAAATCGTCCAAGTCCCACTCGGTTATGGCAAGCACTTGCAGTGTGGTGTCGCTTGTCAACAGCATGCGTACCAAGCCTCCGCCCTCATGAAGGGTACACCCCTCCATGACAATGGTGTCGCCCGAACGATGGGCCGTGTAGAAGTTGAAACCGTCGGTCCACTGTGAGCCGTCGGCAACAACTGCCGGTAGCACGGCATCGGGTAACGAGGTGACTTCTTCACCGCCCTTGGTGTCGTGGCAAGCCGCTAAAGCGACAACTGCAGCGAGCAACAAAATCAGTTTTTTCATATTGTAGGTTTTGATGTTATGTATCAGAAGTCGGACACTGTATCGTGATAAATGATATTCAAGAAGGGCGGAGCAAACTCCATGATGTAATTGATGTTGCTTGAATCTCCGTTTTGACGTGCGAAAAAGAGAGGTCCGTTGGGTGACATACAAATCGCTTCAATTCGTGGAATGGAGTAGTAGCCGTAGTCAAACACGTGCCACACGTGCATCGGTGTGCCGTCGTCGGTGAGGTCTCCGTTAAAGTGCAGCGTGGCATAGTCGTCACGAGTCATCACCAGGTCGCCCGTGACAACCACTGTGCTAACCAATGCGATGGTGTCGTTCCACTCATACTCCACAAGATACACCTTGATGTCGTTTTCGGGTGCCTCGACAAGCAATGTGCTTTCCTTTACGGTAAACCCCGGGTGATACGTTGCAAGTTTGGCACTCGCCGCTGCCGGCAAGGCAGCCGGCTGATTGACATTATTGAAAGCAATCGGTTGCAGATGAGTGAGCATTTGACTTTGGACGATGACCGGCTCGACCTCCTTATCTTCGCCGTCAATCTTGATGCAATCGGTGTCGGAAAGAAAGTTGTAAACGTAGCGATAAATACCGTCAGTCTTGCCACTCTCAATAGGGTCGAACTCGATAGGGACAACGATGTCGTGATAGATGGCGCGATTGTAACACTCGGGTTGCCGGATTTCCTCTTCGCTCGCCACCTCAACGCGGTTTTTACTGATTAATCCGAATTGTGGTGCGTACTGCAAAACCACTTCGTCGGGTTCGTAGGCTGCCGCCAAACCCATATAGGCTATGGGTGTCCAGTTCCAATCGCCGTTATCGATGTGACCGGTCCATGGCAACACGTGGTGGTCAATATCGAATGCGACTTGGGTAGTGCCGTCGTAACTCGCCAAAACAATTTCATTGCATGCGTCATCACCGTCGATGTCGGCGTACAAATACATGGCGGGCAACAAGCCGCCACTATGTCGTGTGAATGCCAACTGCAAGTCAAACTGGTGAATCAGGTTGTCGAACATTATTGATTGAGGTTCGACTGCTGATGCCGACACGGTAAGCGTTGCTGTGGATAACAGGGCGGCGGCAACGACTGCGGTGGTTTTAAAGTTCATTGGAATTACACTTTGGTTTATCATGGCAAATTTAAGTATTTTCCCTCTACTGACAAAATTTTCAAGCTATTTTCATCAGGCTGATTTTTTTGTAGTGTGGAATGTATTGCAGTTTCGACAAAATTTACTACCTTTGCGCCGCTGAACTGACATGGTGGATTGATTTGGCTGCTTGCACCCACCCTAAAAAGTGCTAAAATGCAACTCCTTGATTACATTGCGGACTGCATTGGCACGTGGGGTGACGACAAGTCTCTTCGCGCAATCGTTGTCGTGTCACAAGGCGTAAATTAATTGTATTTCTTCACAGGGCTGACTCGATGCCATTGTTACGTTGAGTTCTGCCGGAATTTGTAACAAATATGAACTATTTATTTACATCAGAATCGGTGTCCGAGGGACACCCCGATAAAGTCGCCGACCAAATCAGCGATGCGGTGTTGGATCAGTTTCTTGCCTATGACCCACAGTCCAAGGTGGCTTGTGAAACGCTTGTTACCACCGGGCAGGTCATCATTGCCGGTGAGGTGAAAAGCAAGGCTTATATCGATTTGCAACAAACTGCACGCGAGGTAATTACACGCATTGGCTATAACAACAGCGAATTGATGTTCGACGGTAATTCATGCGGTCTGTTCAGTGCGCTGCATGAACAGAGTGCCGATATCAATCGCGGTGTTGAGCGCGATGAGCCTGCCGAGCAAGGTGCCGGCGATCAGGGCATGATGTTCGGGTATGCCACGAGCGAGACCCCCGATTATATGCCATTACCCCTGTATCTGGCTCACTTGCTGCTGCGTGAGTTGGCTGATATTCGTCACAATCACAGCGAGTTGATGCCTTATCTGCGTCCCGATGCCAAGAGTCAGGTCACGGTGGAATATGATGGTGAAACCAATAGCCCCCTGCGCGTCCACACCATCGTGATAAGTACCCAACATGATGAGTTTGTCAAGGCAGCAGACGATAGCGCCGAGGCACAAGCGGTAGCCGATAAGACTATGCACGAGCGCATCGAGAGTGATGTGCGTTCTATATTGCTGCCCCGCGTGGAGTCGCGTTTGCCGGAGAATTTGCGCGGATTGTTGTCGGACTTGGTCAAGTTGCATGTCAACCCCACCGGCAAGTTTGTCATCGGTGGACCTCACGGTGACACTGGACTGACGGGTCGCAAGATTATCGTGGACACTTACGGCGGTCGAGGTGCTCACGGCGGAGGTGCTTTCAGCGGTAAGGATCCGAGCAAGGTTGACCGCAGTGCCGCCTATGCGGCGCGTCATATCGCTAAGAACGTGGTTGCTGCCGGCATTGCCGATGAGGTACTCGTGCAGGTGAGTTACGCCATCGGTGAAGCCCGACCGGTGAGTTTCTACGTCAATACGTCGGGCACAAGCCACGTCAATCACAACGATGCCGAGATTGCCGAGATTTTGTCACAACTGTTTGACATGACACCGGCAGCGATAGAGGAACGCCTCAAGTTGCGTGCGCCCATCTACGAGGAAACTGCATCTTACGGTCACATGGGACGCGAACCGCGTTGTGTGGTCAAGCACTTCAAGAGTCCTTACGAGGGTGATAAGGCCATCGAAGTTGAGTTGTTCACTTGGGAAAAACTTGACTACGTGGACGTGTTGAAGACTGCGTTCTCTATCAAGTGATTGCCACACAGTTGTTGCTCGATGCGGTCGAGAATCGGGAGCAACTCGTCAAGCGTGTTGGCTTGAAGCATGGCTATGCGAGTGGGGCGAAAACCGTAAATACCTTTCAATAACGGTGTTGCGGCGAAGTGGCGACGAGTGTGCAGTATGCCCCGATGCTCGTCGCCGATGCGTTCGATGCTTTGCATCAGTTGTCGGCGTAGCATTGCCATCTTGTCGTGCCATGGCAACGGTGTCACCGTGCCTGTACTGATGTACTGCTTAATCTCATTGAATATCCACGGGGCACCGATGCTTGCCCTGCCCACCATCACGGCATCGACACCGTATCGGTCGAAAGCCGCCGCCGCTTGTTGCGGAGTGCATATGTCGCCATTGCCGATCACCGGGATTGTCATGCGAGGGTTGTTCTTGACCTCACCAATCAATGTCCAGTCGGCCTCGCCATTGTACATTTGACTGCGAGTGCGACCGTGTATGGCAAGAGCCGCAATGCCACAATCTTGCAACTGCTCGGCGAGGGTGACGATGATTTTGCTGTCGTGATCCCACCCGAGACGAGTCTTCACCGTGACCGGCAAGTGTACCGCTTTGACAACCTCGCGCGTGATGTCCAGCAGTAACGGAATGTTACGTAACATACCACTGCCGGCTCCCTTGCCGGCAATTTTCTTGACCGGACACCCGAAATTGATGTCTATCACGTCGGGGTGAGCCTGCTCGGCAATTAGTGCGGCCTCTACCATTGATTGGACGTCGCGTCCGTAGATTTGAATTGCAGCAGGTCGCTCGCCGTCGGCAATGACCATCTTATTGAGAGTGCTGCTGATGTTGCGCACGATGGCATCGGCATTGACAAACTCGGTGGTCACCATGTCGGCACCCTGTTCGCGACATATCAATCGGAACGAGCGGTCGGTCACGTCTTCCATCGGAGCCAGCACTATGGGGCGTTCTCCCAAGTCAATATTTCCTATTCTCATTGTTCACGGTTTGTTGAGATCAAAGACCATTCCCTCGTTAACGTCGGTCACATTGGGGAATACCTCTCGCGCTTGGTTGGCAAGTTCGCCGGAGTCGATGTAGCGTTTGGAGTAATGTCCTATCAGCAACCGCTTGACACCTGCCATTTGCGCAATCGTGGCAGCCTCGCGTGCTGTGCTGTGACCGCGTGCCCGCGCTTTTTCGATACAGTCATCGCCGTAGGTGGTCTCGTGGTACAACCAGTCGACCCCGGCTACGCTTTGCGCCACTCGCTCGTCAAACATCGTGTCGCTGCAATAGGCGTAACTGTGCGAGGGGTCGGCAGGGCGCGTGAGGTGGGTCGACGGTATGACACGCCCGTCACTCGTTACAAAGTCGGCTCCGGCGCGAATGTCGTTCATCAGGTATGGTGGCACACCATGATAATTGCAAGCCTCGCGGTCAATGTGACGCAACCCCGGTTTCTCTTTCACGAGAAAACCTACGCATGGAACCCGATGAAAAAGGGGGAACGTACTCACGGTGTACCCGTTGGTGTCAACAAGAGTTTCGCCCCCATCGGGAGAAATGGCATTGAACTCGAGTGTAAAACCGCGTTCTCGGTCAAAGAAATCAATCACGCGCTTGAGCACGGCAATGCCGTCGGCAAAGGTGTGAACGGTCAGAGTGCCGGTGAAACGGAGCATATCGAGCGTGGAAACCAATCCGGGTAAACCCAGCACGTGGTCACCGTGCAGGTGACTGATGAAGATGTGGCGTAGGCGATGAAACTTGAGCGAATGTCGACGCAAATTCAGTTGTGCCCCCTCGCCACAATCTATCATGAGCAAGGTGTCACGAAAGTTGACTACTTGACACGAGGGCATGTGGCGCAACGAACATGTCGCCGAGCCGCAACCCAAGATGTGTAAGTCCATTCGTGTCATCCTTGTCCGGCTTTGCTGATGAACTCGGTGAGGATGTCACAATGGCTTATGTAATAGGCAACGTTGCCGTTGTGCTCGAGGTAATACTGTGCCAACTCGAACATCGAGCGATAGTAGTAGCAGTTGTAGTTGTACTCGTAGTGACCGTTGTAGTTGTCGTCTGTGACGTAAGTGACAAAGTCTTCACCATAGGGGATAAATGCCATTGCGTAGAGACACTTTTGCTTCAACTGCTCGTTATCGGTCATTAACTTGGCGCGGCGCAACATCTCAATGGCAGCGGCGGCGAGGTCTTTCTCGTCGGGATAACAAATCTCATCATTCGCGCTGTGGGCGTATCGGGTGAGATACCAGCAATCGCCCAAATAACTCGCTTGGAAGTATAATGACGCGAGACGATACATCGTTTCGGGCGTAGGATTGGTAGCGACTTGTTGTTCCAACTCGAGGACCTCACGACAATAGTCCAACTTTTGGTTTGTGCTGACCTCTTCA
>CALDIF010000070.1 GCA_937901905.1 uncultured Porphyromonadaceae bacterium
GGGCTGGTGCGCCATAATAGACAATTCCACATAGATGAACATCAGCGCCAGTATCGTGGCAAACAGCTGCGAGAAGATCAGTTCCACGTTTTTGAGATATCCCAGTCTCATGCCTCCGTACATGGCTGTAAGAAACAAAAGGAGAAGCCCGTAGAACGCAATCTCCACGATATGTCCCTTGTACCCGAAGTTTCGCAGGGATTCCACGACGCTATACTGGAAATGCACCAGCCAGTGATACGCAAAAATCGCTATCTCCAACGCCACGCATCCCGCAGACATCCCCAGATTGATGAGACGCTTAAACGACTCCATCCGCCTTAACTTATATTCATTGGTATTCGTACTCAAGATATTCCTCCACCACTCGCATTTCGCTCTTTTACGATAAAGCCCCAAAACCAGATCCCATAATTACCTAATTATACCACATTTTGTGGGTGGAGGTATATAGAAAAACTAAATATTAAGATAAATTAAAATATTCGACTCGCTCTATACCCGCCGGAGCACGGCGCGCACCGCCCAAAAGCAGAAATTCCATGCGCTTGTGAACACTCCGAGACCCTCCACATTGCGGTAAAGATTCCATATCCGCCGGATCGCTTTGAATTTATTGGATGACAATGTCTTTCCCACGCGGCGATATCTGACCAGATTTTGATCCAGTCCATAAGCAGTATACCCATTCTTCAGGATTTTCCACCAAAGCGCAGTATCTTCGCTCTTCACATTCGGCATCTGTAAAAGCTCTTTCGGAATAAGCTCCGTGTCGAACAGCACCGTGGAGGTAAAGATCGTCGTATTCTTCAGCGCCTGCTTGTATTTCAGACTCGCCGGAACCCGCACGATCTTCCCAAGTCCCTTTCCCGATTCATCCGCGAATTCATATCCCGTAAACACAAACGCTGCCTGTTTGGCATGCATAAAATGCAGTTCTTCTTCCAGTTTATTTTTTTCCCAAAGATCATCCGAGTCAAGGTAGGCGATATAACGCCCTTTTGCCTGAGCCAGCCCCTGATTGCGCGCGTTCGCGGCACCGCCGTTTGCCGGCAGACGGATCAGCCGGATGCGCTCATCCGACAAAGTTTCAATATATTCTTCCAGATACTCTCCCGTGCCATCCGTGCTGTGATCTTCCACCAGCAAAAGCTCCCAGTCACCGTAAGTCTGCGCGAGCACGGTCTCCATCGTCTCCCGGATATATTTTCGGGCATTGTAAACGGGTATGATCACACTGACCATACCGTTTTGTGCCGCAATTCAAACACGTTATTTGGGGCGGCACGCGCATCGGTGCCTTCAAGGGCATCGATCTCGGTTGTCACACCCACGTGGGCGAGAGTTGGGAACTGAGTGGATTGGCGGGTCACGAGAGCGTAGTCGCAATGGGCGACGAAGCGGGCATCAAACTACCTGAGTTGATAGCCATTCACGGCACCGACTTGGTGGGTGAACGGCTATGGCGCGAGCATGGCACGCGTTTTCCCTTGTTGTTCAAACTGCTCGATGCAACGCTCGACTTGAGTGTCCAGGTGCACCCGGACAAGGCTATGGCTCGCAGCGTACACGGCGGCACAGGCAAGAGCGAGATGTGGTATGTGATCGCGGCAGAACCCGGAACACGCATCGCCGCCGGACTTCATCGCGAGTACACTCGCGATGAACTCGCCAACCTTGTGGCCGAACACCGCATCATGGACGCCGTGGAGATGTACGACGTGGCACAGGGCGACGTGTACGACTTGCCGGCAGGCACCATTCACATGCTCGGTGCCGGCTGCCTCGCGCTCGAAGTACAACAAGCTAGTGACATCACTTACCGCCTGTGGGACTACGACCGCATTGACAGCGACGGAAACCGGCGCGAGTTGCACACCGAACTCGCCCTGCAAGCGATTGACTGCACGTCGGTCAAGTGCAAGCAAGAGGTGAGTGCCCTACCCGGAGAGGTTGTCCGGCTGGTCAAACGACCGGAGTACGACGTGATGCTTGTCGATGTCGACGGCACTACACGACACGAACTCGACAGCGACACGTGTCATGTGCTGATGTGTGTCGCAGGCGAAGTGACGCTCACCGCCGCCGACGGTGTCACCGAACGCGTCAAGCGTGGCGACACGCTGTTGATGCCGAGCGGCTACGACGCGCTGGTGCTGCAAGGCAAGGCTCGCCTGATCTCCGTCAAACCTTGATTGATAACACGTTTTTACTATTTGTACAAATATACATTGATGAACTTTGTAGAAGAATTGAAATGGCGAGGCATGATTAATAATATCATGCCCGGCACCGAGGAACAACTCAACAAGGAGATGACCTCAGCCTACGTGGGCATCGACCCCACCGCCGACTCGTTACACATCGGCCACCTCGTGAGCATCATGATGCTCAAACACCTGCAACGCGCCGGTCATCGTCCCATCGCGTTGGTCGGTGGCGCAACGGGCATGATAGGCGACCCGTCAATGAAGAGCCAAGAACGCGTGCTCATCGACGAAGTCACGTTGCGACACAACCAGGAATGTATACGTCGACAGTTGGCACGCTTCCTCGACTTCGACAGCGACGCTCCCAACCATGCTATTCTTGTCAATAACTACGACTGGATGAAGGAGTTTTCTTTCCTCGGCTTCATACGCGATATCGGCAAGCACATCACGGTCAACTACATGATGGCAAAAGACTCGGTCAAGAAGCGTCTTGCAGCCGGTGCCGACCACGGCATGTCGTTCACCGAGTTTTCTTACCAATTACTGCAGGGCTACGACTTCCTCTACCTTTACGAGCATGAGGGTTGCCGCTTGCAGATGGGCGGTAGCGACCAGTGGGGCAACATCACCACGGGCACCGAGTTAATTCGTCGCATCAACGGCGGTGAGGCATTCGCCATCACCTGTCCGCTCATCACCAAGGCGGACGGCACCAAGTTCGGCAAGACCGAGGGTGGCAACGTGTGGCTCGACCCCGAGCGCACCAGCCCCTACAAGTTCTATCAGTTCTGGCTCAACGTGAGCGACGAGGACGCGGCACGTTACATCAAGATCTTCACCGACTTGACCCGCGAGGAAATTGCTGACCTCGAGGCAGAACAAGCCTCCGACCCGGGAGCACGCCCATTGCAACGCCGTCTCGCACGCGAAATCACCACAATGGTACATAGTGCCGCGGACTGCGACATGGCTATCGAAGCATCACAAATTCTCTTCAGCAAGAATGCCGCCGAGACACTTCACCGTATCGACGAGCGCACGTTGTTGCAGGTGTTTGAGGGTGTTCCGCAATTCGAAGTCGACCGTGCCACGATCGAGGCGGGTGTGCCGGCTATCGTGCTGCTTACCGAGCATGCCGCACTCTTCCCCAGCAAGGGCGAAATGCGCAAGATGACACTCGGCGGCGGTGTGAGCATCAACAAGGAAAAGATTGCCGATCCTAACCTCGTTGTCGGACTCGACCACTTGATTGGAGACAAGTATATACTCGCACAAAAGGGCAAGAAGAACTACTGCCTCATTCACGTCAAGTGACACGATAGCCACATGACGTGGTGCGGTATTACACAACAACGGGGGGGGGGACGCGATGCGCCTCCCGTTGTTGATTTCGTGTCGGTTTTCACTTGCCGGTTGACTCTTCACGGTAACTTTTTACACCAAAAATTTGGATATAACAAAAAATGTACCTACCTTTGCTGTCGCGTTAACAAATCGGGTACTTAGCTCAGCCGGTTTAGAGCGCCTCCTTGACAGGGAGGAGGTCACCTGTTCGAATCAGGTAGCACCCACATGTGAAGCGGGTCATCGATGTCGATGACTCGCTTCACATCTTTTTTTTCAACAAAATCCATAGATGTCGGCAACAGCGTCTCGCCCGAAGGGCGAGTAATCTGTGTAACCCGCGGTGGAGCGCAGCGACACCGTGGGCATGG
>CALDIF010000071.1 GCA_937901905.1 uncultured Porphyromonadaceae bacterium
ACGTCTATCTCTCGTCAATGCGCGTAAATCTGTAATTCGTGTAATTCGTGAAATTCGTAGTTAATTTCTTGTCCGACCTGTCGTGTCACGGTCGAGCATTCGAGCGGTCGAATAATCAAGTTAACGAAGTGAAAAAATACGAGAGACATCAATGAGATGTCTCTCGTAAAAAATACCTGACTCTGTACAGAGTCTTATTCGGCATCGCCCAACAAAATGTCCATAATGGCGATTGCACTCTTCATGATGTTGGAGCCGGGACCGAAGATGGCTGCCACACCTGCCTTGTAGAGGAAGTCATAGTCCTGGGCAGGGATAACACCACCGGCGATAACAACAATATCCTCGCGCCCCAATTTGCGCAACTCTTCAATCACTTGAGGAATGAGGGTCTTGTGTCCGGCAGCCAATGATGACACGCCCAACACGTCGACGTCGTTCTCAACGGCTTGACGAGCCGACTCCTCGGGAGTTTGGAACAACGGTCCCATATCCACGTCGAAGCCACAGTCGGCATAGCCCGTGGCGACCACCTTGGCACCGCGGTCGTGACCGTCCTGACCCATCTTGGCAACCATGATGCGCGGTTGACGGCCCTCACGCTTGGCAAACAGCGATGTGAGTTCACGCGCCCGAGCGAGGTCGGGGTCGGATTGAGTTTCTGATGAATACACGCCTGAGATAGTTCTGATAATTGCTTTATAACGTCCTACAATTTTCTCGCATGCGTCGGAGATCTCGCCCAGCGACGCGCGGTCTCGGGCTGCCTTGACAGCGAGTTCCAGCAGATTGCCCTCGCCGGTTTCGACACAACGGGTAATCGCCTCGAGGTCGGCTTGAACGGCGGCTTCGTCGCGATTGGCGCGCAGGTGTTCCAAACCCTCAATTTGCTCACGCCGCACCTCGGTGTTATCAATCTCGAGAATATCAATCGGGTCTTCCTTGTCGAGGGCATATTTGTTAATGCCCACGATGGTTTGACGACCGCTGTCGATGCGGGCTTGAGTGCGAGCAGCGGCTTCTTCGATGCGCATCTTGGGCACGCCGGTTTCGATAGCCTTTGCCATACCGCCCAAGCGTTCAATCTCTTCGATGTGCTCCCATGCCTTGTGCACCAATTGGTCGGTAAGTGCCTCGACATAGTAGGAGCCTGCCCACGGGTCAATCGCCTTGGTGACGTAGGTCTCCTGTTGGATATAGATTTGGGTGTTACGGGCGATACGCGCGCTGAAGTCGGTAGGCAACGCGATAGCCTCGTCAAGGGCGTTGGTGTGCAACGATTGGGTGTGACCCTGTGCGGCTGCCATAGCCTCGATACACGTGCGACCCACGTTGTTGAACGGGTCTTGTGCGGTGAGCGACCAACCGCTGGTCTGGCTGTGGGTGCGCAACGACATTGACTTGGGGTTCTTGGCTCCGAAACTCTTGACAATCTTTGCCCACAACAAGCGCCCGGCACGCATCTTGGCAATCTCGGTAAAGAAATTCATTGAGATGCCCCAGAAGAACGACAAACGGGGTGCGAAAGCATCAACGTCAAGTCCCGCATTCACACCGGTGCGAATGTAGTCCATACCGTCGGCAAGCGTGTAGGCCAACTCAATGTCGGCTGTTGCACCGGCTTCCTGCATGTGATAACCCGAGATGGAAATGCTGTTGAACTTGGGCATGTACTTTGACGTGTATTCAAAGATGCCGGCGATGATGTCCATTGAGAACTTGGGCGGATAGATGTAGGTGTTACGCACCATGAACTCCTTGAGAATGTCGTTTTGTATCGTACCTGCCATCTCTTCGAGTTTGGCTCCTTGTTCCAGTCCGGCAACGATGTAGAATGCCATCACGGGCAGTACGGCTCCGTTCATGGTCATGGATACCGACATTTTGTTCAAGGGGATACCGTCGAAGAGCACTTTCATGTCCTCGACCGAGCAGATTGACACACCCGCTTTACCCACATCACCCACCACACGAGGGTTATCGGCATTGTAACCGCGATGGGTAGGCAAGTCGAACGCGACCGACAGACCTTTTTGTCCCGAGGCGAGGTTGCGACGATAGAATGCGTTACTCTCGGCTGCGGTCGAGAAGCCGGCGTATTGGCGCACTGTCCACGGGCGGAACGGGTACATCAAACTGTAAGGACCGCCGAGGAACGGCGGAATGCCGGCCACGTAATCAAGATGTTCGAGTCCCTCAAGATCCTCGCGAGTGTAAACGGGCTTGATGTCGAGCAACTCGGCATTTTTCCATGTGCTACCTGTGGCGAGTGGGGCTGCGGGCACGTCAAACAGCGTGCCGGCAATATCTATTGATTTGAAATCAGGTCTCATTGTCGTCTCATTTTAGCAGTTTGTCATTAAACGCCTTGAGCGTGGCAAGCACGTTAGAGCGCACGTTGATGAAATCGTTTACGCCCATTGCTTTGAACTCGTCGGTCTCGGGACCGGCAAGCACGAGTTCGGCACGTCCCGCCAACTCGGTAACCAATTGCGGAATTAACTCGGCATACTCGTCATCGCTCGAACAGAGTACCACGATGTCGGCTTTCTTGTCCATAGCGGCGGCAACGCCCTCGGCAACAGTCTTGAAACCGTTGTTGTCAATGAGTTCATACCCGGCACAAGCGAAGAAGTTACATGCAAACTGTGCACGGGCAAGGCGCATGGCGAGGTTACCGATGGTGAGCATGAATGCTTTGGGCTTGTGAGCCGCGTGCTCAACGGCGAGGCGGATAGTCTCGAATTGGCTTGCCAAACGCTCGCGGTTGAGTTCCACGCCACCTTGCTCATGATGGCAAGCGCAGGCACACTGCGGTGCGGCATCGGCCTTGTCGGCAGCGGTCTCGGTGAAGTTGGGGAATTGGTTGGTTCCCAACAACTGCTCGCGACGCTTGGCAACCTTGTCCATGCGTGCCGCAGCCGTTGCGTTCACCGCCGTAGTGACCTCTCCGGAGTCGGCCAGTGCCTTGAAACCGCCCTTTTCCTCAATGTCAAGGAACAGTTTCCACGCTTGACCGGCAAGTGACGAGGTGAGCATCTCAATGTAATAGGAACCTCCGGCAGGGTCAACAACCTTGTCAAGGTGGCTCTCCTCTTGAAGTAATATCTGCTGGTTGCGTGCGATGCGCTCTCCGAAGTCGTCACTTGCCTTGTAGGGTGCGTCGAACGGAGTGACCACGATAGAGTGTACACCGGCAAGGGCTGCACTCATCGCTTCGGTCTGGGTGCGCAGCAGATTGACGTAACTGTCGAACAACGTCATGTTGAAACGCGTGGTCTCGGCATTGACTATCATCTTGCAAGCGCAGTCACACTCGGGCTTGTATTGCTTGACGATAGCCGCCCACAAGTAACGCGCGGCACGGAACTTGGCGATTTCCATGAAGTAGACGGTGCTCACGCCCATGTTGAACTTGATGCGGTGAGCAACCTCGTCGGCTGTGAAACCGGCATCGGTGAGCAATGCCAACCACTCGTTGCCCCATGCCAAGGCGTAGCCCAACTCTTGATAGATATAGGCACCGGCATTGGCAAGCAACACGCTGTCAACGCTCAACACACGCAGGTGCTTGACCGGAGCAACAACCTTGAGCAACTCCGATGCCAATTCCGCGATGTCGCCGGGGAAAGCAATACCATGCTTGATGGGACGCTTGAAAGGATCGAAGTTAATAGAGCCGTTGAAAGTCTCCTCGGCTTTAGCCTCGGCGATAATGTCAACCAACCGGCGAGCGATGCCGAGAGCCGTGCGCGGGCAGCACACGAAGTTAAGTTCTACAGCGGGCAAATAGATGTCCTTTAACAGTGCCTTGAGGTCCGGTTCTTCACCGTGTTTAATGAGAAAACCGAGTGAGGTTACACCCTTGTTGAGCGCTTCCAAAGCCTTGGCATTGGCTGCAACCACATCATCAACCGTGATGTCCTGGCGCACAAGCCACTCGTTGGTAGTGTCGCTGTTTCCTCGCATGAACGGGAATTGACCGGGCAATGAACGTGTTGATGCCATGTTCTCAATGTCAACGCGACGATACAAGGGTTGCACGTTGAAACCCTCGTTAGTGCGCCACACCATCTTTTTGTCAAAGTCAGCCCCTTTGAGGTCGACCTCTGCCTTGGCGCGCCACTCCTCGGGCGTGATCGGTGGGAACATGTCGAACAATTTCTGTCGTTCTTGTGTCATAATGAGTTTATTAAATATAGTAACTTGTTGTTTGTTTCCTAATGTATCAGTTTGAACATGCAAAGGTACAAAAACAATATTTGCTATGCAAATTTACTCAATAGACCGAATGTGGAATTTTATCCGGGTAAAACCTGTAATACTCCGGTTCAAGCGTTGGCGGTCGTCACCGTGAGTCGGGCTGCATCGGTGACAACGATTTGTGTAATTACGAGGGAATTTGTACCTTTGCAAACAATACTCGAATTAACTGAAATGACAGGTAAAACAAGAGAACAATATGATGCTGTTGTGTCGCGGTGTCGTCGCACGTTTATCGCCAAAATGGGGGACTACGGTCCGTCGTGGCGCTTGATGCGTCCGTCAACTGTGACCGACCAGATTTTTATCAAGGCTGCTCGCATTCGCCAGTTGGAAACATCGGGCGTGACAGCCGTCGGTGAGGGTGTCGAGCCTGAGTTCATGGCGATTATCAACTATGGCATCGTAGGCATGATACAACTGGAACAGCCGTCCACCCTCGCCATTGATATGAGTGCCGATGAGGCTTTGGCTGAGTACGACAACCACATCACCGCCACGCGCGACTTGATGCTTGCCAAGAACACCGATTACAACGAGGCATGGCGCGATATGCTCGTGAGTAGTTTCACCGACATTATTCTCACTAAGTTAATACGTGTGAAGCACATTGAGGCTAATGCCGGTGTGACAGCGGTAAGTGAGGGCATTGCCTCCAATTATCAGGACATGATCAATTATGCCGTGTTTGCATTAATCAAACTCGGCGAGGTCGCGGTACGATGAGTGAGACCATTGACAGTCGGTCGTGGCGACAACGTGTTGCCGTGTCGGCATTGCGCCTGTGTGTGGGCGCGGTGTTCGCTTTCTCGGGCTTTGTCAAGGCGGTTGACCCCTACGGCAGTTATTACAAGATTACCGAATATCTCCACGCCCTTGGGTGGGAGAGCCTGTTGGGACTGGCTCTCTTCGGAGCCGTGATGCTTGCAGCGGTGGAGTTTGCCTTGGGGGTGATGACAATAACCGGCACCCACAGGCGAGTGACACCACTGCTGATGTTGTTGCTGTTGCTCGTGATGACACCGTTGACGCTTTGGCTCGCTGTGACCGATATGGTGAAAGACTGCGGCTGTTTCGGCGACGCGTGGCACATGTCCAATACCGCAACGTTTGTCAAGAATGTCGTCTTACTGGTCGGTGTCGTCTTGCTACTCAAGTATAACAAGCGCGTGGTCGGGGTGTATAGTCCTGTTGTCCATTGGTTTGTGACGATGCTTGCGTTGTCGTTGCCGTTGGCGGTTTCGTACGTCGGTTATTTTATTCAACCGGGTATAGACTTTCGTCCCTATCCGGTAGGCACGCATTTGGTCCCGACCGGCACCGAACCCGATGATAGTGATTATCTGTTTACCTATGAGCGCGACGGCGTGCGCCAAGACTTCTCTATTGACTCCTTGCCCGATGATGAGGACGGTTGGATTTATGTAGAGCGCCGTGTTGCGGGTCCCGCTATAAAAGCCGATAGTGATGCCGAAAGTTTCACGTTGCGCGATGTCAAGACGGTAGCCGATGTCAGTGCCGATGTCTTGACCGACACTGCCGACGTGATACTGTTGCTGTTCCCGAACTTGACCACAGTGAGTGCCGCTCACACCTATTCGCTCAACCGCCTTACCGACATCGCTCATGCCGATAGTGTGGCGGTGGCGGGTGTTACCGGTGCCGGCGAACACGAGATTGAAATGTGGGGCGATATTTCGATGGCCGACTACACGATGTATCGCGCCGATGATAGCGATGTGAAGATGTTGGCGCGTGGAAACCCGGCGGTTGTCTTCGTTCATCGCGGGCGCATCGTGTGGAAGTCCACCTTGTCGTGGCTTGAAAGTATTGATGCGTTCGACGGGTCGGTGCCACTTGTCCGTCTCGGTGATAAAATCAATGTTGACGACATGGTGGGTTGGCTGTTTTTCACTTGGTTGACGTTGATGACGGTGTTGGCAATATTGAACCGTGTGCCCGTGTTTTTAATGCGGTGCCTCGCGCGTGGGCGCGAACAACAAGGCGAGACCGTTGCTTGATAATAAAAAAAATACTACCTTTGCGGCGATTTTTTTCGTCGAGCGGACAACGATAAAAATGCGTGATGTCGCTTGTGAAATAATAGAAACGCGTTGCTGACACCTCAGCAACAGTATTAAACAGACAGTTATAAAATGAAGATTATCAATCGTGTCGATGATTTGCGCGACCTTGTAGCCGAGGCTCGTAAGGCGGGCAAAACCATCGGTTTGGTTCCGACAATGGGTGCGCTGCACCCCGGACACTTATCGCTGGTTGAGAGGGCGCGCCTCGACACTGACCTCGTTGTGGTCAGCGTGTTCCTCAACCCCACCCAGTTCAATAATCCCGAGGACTTGCGCACCTATCCTCGCACCGTCGAGGCCGATGTCGCCCTGTTAGAGCAAGCGGGCGTTGACATCGCATTTGTCCCGACTGTTGAACAAATGTATCCCGAGCCTGACGAACGCGTGTTCGACCTCGGCAACGTGATGCGTGTTATGGAGGGCGAGATGCGTCCGGGTCACTTCAACGGAGTGTGTCAAGTGGTGAGTAAATTGTTTGAAATGTCTCAAGCCACTCATGCCTATTTCGGAGAGAAAGACTTCCAGCAAATCGCTGTGGTTCGCGCGATGGCAAAGCAAATGGGCTTCGACCTCGAAATCATCTCCTGCCCGGTAGTGCGCGAGAGCGACGGGCTGGCTCGCAGCAGCCGTAACGTCCGTCTTACCCCCGAAGCGCGACGGGTCGCACCTGCCATCTATGCCACATTAAAGGCAAGTATCGACTTTGCTCGCCACCACACCGTGCAACAAACCGTCGATTGGGTGACGGCAACCATCAATGCTTATCCCGAGATGGAAGTTGAGTACTACTCCGTTGTTGACGGAGTGACCTTGGAACCGGTTTCGACATGGGACGACAGCAACTACATTGTAGGCTGTATAACCGTGTACTGCGGTGATGTGCGCGAAATCGACAATATAACTTACCGCAAGGTTGTCAATCCTCGCTGAGTAGAGCCATGTTGATACAAGTAGTAAAGTCCAAGATTCATCGTGTGACGGTGACAGCAGCCAATCTCGACTATATAGGCAGTATCACCATTGATCGCGACCTGATGGATGCCGCCGGCATCGTGGAAGGCGAGCGTGTGTTCATCGTGGATAACAACAATGGCGAGCGTCTCGACACCTATGTTATCGCAGGCGACAGAGCCTCCGGTGAAATTTGTCTCAACGGCGCTGCGGCACGGCGCGTGCAGCCCGGTGACATTGTCATCATCATGGCTTACGCTCTGATGACACCCGATGAGGCTCGTGAATTCAAACCGCAAGTGGTTTTCCCCGACACCCGGACCAATCGTTTGATTTAACGGCTGAGCGCGACAAGGTCGGGATAACCGCGATTGTAACAGAATAAGAACAAAATCAGGCGCATTACAGGTGCGCAAAACACTAATACAACAATGTTTGAGAGTTTATCCGAGAAACTGGAGCGATCCTTTAAAGTCCTGCGTGGCGAGGCTCGCATTACCGAGATTAATATAGCCGAGACTTTGAAAGAAGTGCGTCGGGCTTTGCTTGATGCCGATGTCAACTTCAAGGTTGCCAAACAATTCACCGATACCGTCAAAGCCAAAGCGTTGGGGCAAAATGTGATTAACTCACTCAAGCCCGGTCAGTTGATGGTTAAGATTGTGCACGATGAATTGGCTGCACTCATGGGAGGCGAGCAAGCCCCCTTCAATGCTGACGGGCATCCGGCAATTATCTTGATGAGCGGTTTGCAGGGTTCGGGTAAGACGACGTTCAGTGGGAAATTGGCGCGTAAACTCAAGGCAGAGCGTGGCAAGAAGCCGTTGTTGGTAGCGTGTGATGTCTATCGTCCCGCTGCCATTGAACAGTTGCGCGTGATTGGCGAACAAATTGAAGTGCCCGTGTACAGCGAGCCCGATAATCGCAATCCGGTGCAAATTGCACTCAACGGTATTGCTCATGCTCGCGCCAACGGCTACGACCTTGTCATCATTGATACTGCCGGTCGCCTTGCCGTTGACGAGCAGATGATGCTGGAAATAAAGGCAATCAAAGATGCCGTCAACCCCACCGAGACGCTGTTTGTCGTGGACTCGATGACCGGTCAGGACGCTGTCAACACGGCTCGTGAATTTAATGAGCGTCTCGACTTCGACGGCGTTGTGCTCACCAAACTTGACGGTGACACGCGCGGTGGTGCCGCCTTGTCAATTCGCACCGTGGTTGACAAGCCTATCAAGTGGGTCGGAACCGGCGAACGCATGGAGGCGATAGACCCGTTCCGTCCGGCAGGTATGGCCGACCGTATCCTCGGTATGGGTGATATCGTGTCGTTTGTCGACCGCATGCAACAACAGTACGACGAGGAAGAAGCGAAGAAGTTGCAGCGCAAGATGGCGCAAAACAAGTTTGACTTCAACGACTTCCTTGCTCAAATAGGTCAAATCAAGAAGATGGGCAACATCAAGGACTTGTTGGCGATGATTCCCGGCATGGGCAAAGCAATCAAAGACCTTGATATTGATGATGACGCGTTCAAGGGCGTGGAGGCCATCATTCGTTCAATGACTCCTGCCGAGCGTGCCAAGCCCGAGATTATCGACGGTAGCCGTCGCAAACGCATTGCTGCCGGTAGCGGAACCTCGCTGCAAGAGGTTAACCGCCTGCTCAAACAGTTTGAGCAGACACGCAAGGTGATGCAAAAGGTGAGCACCATGGGAATGGGTAATCCGCTAAGAATGATGCGTGGCAAGAAATGATACTTGACGGGCGTAAAATATCCGAACAAATCATTGCAGACCTCGCGGTGCGAGTGGCTGCAATGACTGCCGACGGCACGCGTCCGCCTCATCTCGTCGCTGTGCTCGTCGGTAACGAGGGAGCAAGCGAGACCTACGTCGCAGCCAAGATGCGCGCTTGTGAGCGTTGCGGGTTCACATCAACGACACTGAGACTCGATGTCGATGTGACCGAAGAACACTTGCTGCAGTTGATTGAGTCGCTCAACAGTGATACTGCTGTTGACGGCTTAATCGTCCAATTGCCGTTGCCGCCCCACATCGACGAGCATCACGTCATCGCTGCCATAGACCCCGACAAAGATGTTGACGGTTTTCACCCCACTAACGTGGGTCGTTTGTCCATAGGCGTGCCGGGCTTCGTCGGTGCCACCCCCAAGGGCATCATGACACTCATCGAGCACTACGGCATCGCCACCGACGGACACCACGCTGTTGTTGTCGGTCGCAGCAATATAGTCGGTCGTCCCGTCGCAACCTTGCTTTCGCTCAAGGCGGCACCGGGTAATTGTACAGTCACCTTGTGCCACAGCGGTACTCCCGATTTGGCGCGGTTCACGCGTGAGGCTGATATACTTGTAACCGCAGTGGGCAACCCCGGTTTTATCACAGCCGATATGGTCAAGCCCGGTGCGGTCGTGTTCGACGTGGGTATAACCCGTGTGCCCGACCCTACATCGCGCACCGGGTACCGGTTGCGTGGCGATGTGGATTACGATGCCGTCGAACCGATGTGTGCCGCCATAACACCGGTTCCCGGTGGCGTGGGACCGATGACCATTGCCACGTTGATGCAGAACACGCTTCAAGCCTACTTGAGACGCGGGGCGGTTGAGTGCAATGAAACACCGGACGGTTGAGCGTGATGTGACACTGTTGTCTTTTTCCTAAATTTCAAACTTGAAAAATGACTGCATTATCGGTATTATTGCTATCATTGGTGTCGTTGTTACAGAGCAACAACGAGGTGTCGCTCACCTTTGTAGGCGATGCCATGCAGCACTCGCCTCAAATCACGGCTGCACTCACTGCAAGCGGTTCCTACGACTACTCACGCTGTTTTACTCATGTGGCATCGGATATTGCCAATGCCGATTATGCGGTAGTCAATCTTGAATGTCCGTTGGGGGGCAAGCCTTACAGCGGTTATCCGGCATTCAGTGCCCCCGACGAGTATGCGGCAGCCCTGCGTGATGTGGGGTTTGACTTGACTTTGACCGCCAATAATCATTGCCTCGACCGTCGCGATGCCGGTTTGAGACGCACCTGTGCAACGTTGGACGCATTGGGCATGCCTCACATCGGCACTTACGCCAATGCGGACGAACGCGCTCAATCACTTCCGTTTATTACTGTAATTAAGGGAATTCGCTTCGGCTTCCTGTGTTATACCTACGGCACAAACGGCATTCCGGTGCAAGGAGATGCTGTGGTTGACTTGATTGACCGCGATTTGATTGCTCGTGACATCGAGACGACACGTCAGGCGGGAGCACAGGTGCTATGCGTGTGTCTGCATTGGGGCATTGAGTATGTCCTGCAACCGGTCAAGAGTCAACGAGACCTTGCCGACTGGCTTGTCGAGCAGGGAGTGGACTTGATTATAGGCGGACACCCCCATGTGGTGGAACCCATGGAGATGCGACACAGCAAGGCCTACGACAAGGACGTCTTGTTGGTGTACAGTTTGGGTAACTTTATCAGCAATCAACGGGACATTGACAGCAGGGGCGGAGCATTGGTGAAGGTTAAAGTGCGCATGGACGGGAACAAACCCCTTGTGCACGATGCCGCATGCCGGTTGTTCTTTGTTCAAAAGCCGTCTTATCGCGGTGAAAATTATGTGCTCATTCCCGAGGGACGCACCGACCTTTTGCGTCCCGACTCGCGAGACGAATACACACGCTTCATGCAGCGCACTCACGACCTCGTGCTGCGTTATAACCGTGATGTCGCCTGCCTCAAATAAATAACCGCACATCAAGTGATGATAGACCACGAGACAGTACAACGCATTATTGACACCGCCGACATTGTAGATGTCGTCAGTGACTTCGTGACGCTAAAGCGTCGCGGTGCCAATTATGTGGGCTTGTGTCCGTTCCACAACGACCGTAACCCCTCGTTCTACGTGTCGCGCGCCAAAGGTTATTGCAAGTGTTTCTCGTGTGGCAAGGGTGGCAGTGCAGTAGGGTTTATCATGGAGCATGAGCAGTTGTCCTATCAAGAGGCCCTGCGTTATCTTGCGCGCAAGTATCACATCGAAATTGTGGAGCGCGAAATGACCGACGAGGAGCGTCAGCGTCAAAGTGAGCGCGAGGCAATGCTCATGGTCAACGAGTGGGCATGCAAATTCTTTGAACAGCAGTTGCACGACACCGATGCCGGGCGTGAGATAGGCATGACCTACTTCAGAGAGCGCGGCTTCGGTGACGAGGTAATCAAGCGTTTTCGTTTAGGCTATTCTCCCGAAGATCGTTCGGCTCTTTACAAGGCTGCTGTGTCTGCCGGATTTAACCGGCAACTGCTCTTCGATGTGGGCTTGTGTATAGACGATGAAAAGGGTGGGGGATATGACCGTTTTCGCGGTCGCGTGATGTTCCCGATACTCAACGTTGCCGGTAAGATAGTGGCTTTCGGCGGACGTACGATGCGCAAGGATATGGCAAAATATGTCAACTCACCCGAGTCGCTCATCTACAATAAGCGTAACGAATTGTACGGTCTTTATCAGGCGAAACGCGCGATAGGAAGCAAGGACAAGTGTTTCATCGTTGAGGGCTATGCCGACGTTATCTCAATGCACCAAGCGGGATTTGAGAATGTGATTGCCTCGAGTGGAACCGCCTTAACCGAGGGACACATACACTTGATACATCGGTTTACGAATAATATAACCGAACTTTTTGACGGCGATGCGGCAGGTGTACATGCTGCGATGCGCGGTGTAGACATGTTGCTCGCTCAAGGCATGAACATTAAGATACTTGTCTTGCCCGATGACGATGACCCCGACAGTTTTTCACGCAAGCACACGTCGACCGAGGTCCAACGGTATATTGATGAAAACGAGACCGATTTCATACGTTTCAAGTCGCAGCAACTGCTTGCCGGTGCCGAGAATGACCCTGTTAAGCGAGTTGCCGCCATTACCGAGGTCGTCAAGTCAATCGCTGTTATACCGCAACCCATCGCGCGTCAAGTCTATGCCAAGGAATGTGCCGTGTTATTCGGCATGGACGAGAAAATGATTTTGGGCGAAATTCGCAAGTACGTCCTTGCCAAGCGTGACGATGACTACAAGCGCCGTGAGCGCGAGCGTCTTCGCAGCGAAGTACAGCCGTCGACCGACACCCCGCCCGCAGGCGGCACGGCGACAACCGATGACCGAAATGCCGATAACCCCGGTGGCGCAGTGTCGCCCACCCCGACCACGGCAAGGCATACGTCAGCAACGACCGTTTCGCCTATCGAACGTTGCGAGCGTGATGTGATACACCTTGTGGCCAAGTACGGCATGTGCTACTTGTGTGACACGATTTACGAGGGTGAGACAACCCCATCACCCACGACGGTTGTGGAGTTTGTCTACAACGAGATGTATGCCGATTCAATGCAATTTACGGGTGCTACATTCAGCGCAATATTTAGCATAGCACTCGACCACTTGCCACGTTTTTACGATGACCTTGCCGAGTTTGAACAAAGCGTTGACTCGACCTTGAATGCCGAGGCCGAGGCTGCCATTGCCGCCATTGACGTGACGGGTCACAATGCCGAAAGTCTCGCCGGCGAGGAAACCAAAATTCGCTCGCAGTTCAAGATAAAGCGTGACAAGATGGTGCGTGATTACAGGCAAAACTACCTCGAAAAATTGTTGTGCTCGTATGACGATGACGCAGTGCGCAATCTTGCCTATGACCTCGTGACCGAGCGTTATCAACTTAGCAAGATACACTCGCAGTACACTGCCGTCGAGGACGACTTGGTAAGACTCAAAAATCAAGTTCAGTCGGCAATCAATGTGTGGAAACTTGCAATGGTCAGTGCGCGTGCCGACCGGTTGAGGCAAATGATAAGTAGTGTCGGCATTGAGGAAGGAATGCGCTTGATGGAAGAGTTGTCGAGCTTGAAGCAGTTGTTGGGTGTGTTAAGCAAGGCATCGGGCGAGCGTGTCGTTGTGCCGAGAAGATATAAATGAAGACAGTAAGTATCACCGATAAAGAATTGATAAACGGCATGCCGCGGTGCGTGTATGAGAACCCCGTGTATGTCGTGGAAGTCATGTCGCGTGTTCGCGCAGCAGTAGCCGTGCTCAAGCGCGCCGCTATCGTGGGTTTTGATACCGAGACTCGCCCGAACTTCCGTCGTAGCGACCATCACAAGATAGCACTCATTCAACTTGCCACCAAGTATGAGTGCTTTTTATTTCGCACGTGTGCCATCGGTATCCCCGATATATTGAAAAATTATCTTGAAGACTCCTCATGCGTGAAGGTGGGGCTGTCGTTGCACGATGATTTCAACAGTATAAGACGATTGTGTCCCTCGTTCGAGCCGGGCGGATTTATCGAAATTCAAGATGTGGTGAAGCAGTATGACATTTCCGACTTGAGTTTGCAGAAGATATACGCCATTTTATTCGGCAAACACATCAGTAAGAGCAAGCAGTTGAGTAATTGGGAGGCGGACAAATTGTCGGTCGGTCAGCAGCAGTATGCGGCAATTGACGCGTACAGTTGCATTGAGATATACGAGCATCTCACCTCGGGCGCTTTCATTCCGGAGCAGTCACCCTATTATCACGATATTGCAGACGATAGCAATTCAAATCAGAGTTTTACGTGAGGTACACGTGAATAGACGTGAGAAATAACAAGGTGGCAGTGTTGTCTTGTCAACGTCATGCCTCACAAGGAGAGGCTATTAATTCATGAGGAAGAGCCTCGGTGACGAGTACGTTAACAAAGTCACCCACGGGCAACGGGCGTTCGCGAGTGATCAACACCTCGGGGTCGACCTCCGGACTGTCCCATTCGGTGCGACCCACGTAGTAGTCGCCTTCATCACGATCTACCATAACACGTAATATCTTGCCTACTTTCGCTTGCTGTATTTCGAGTGAAATATCTTCTTGTGCCTTCATCAAGAGGTCAAGCCGTTCTTGCTTGACCTCGGCGGGAATTTCATCGTGCAGATGTGTGGCAGCCCAAGTGCCGGTTTCCTCGCTGTAAGCGAATGCCCCCATGCGCTCAAAGCGCGCGGTGCACACCCAGTCGAGCAACTCGGCAAACTCGTTATCGCCCTCACCGGGAAATCCCACCATGAGCGTGGTGCGCAAGTGCAGCCCCGACACCCGTTCACGCATTGTGGCAATGAGTCGCTCGGTCGCCTCGCGGTCGATGTGACGATGCATGCCGGCGAGAACCTTGTCGCTGATGTGTTGTAATGCTATGTCCATGTAGGAGCAAACGTTGTCGCGTCGCGCCATCACATCGAGTATCTCATCGGGGAATTGTGCCGGATAGGCATAGTGCAACCTTATCCAATCTATGCCGTCGATGTCGGCAAGACGGTCGACAAGTTCGGGCAGTCGTTGAGTGTGATAGATGTCCAGACCGTAGGACGACAAGTCTTGTGCGATGATGTTGAGTTCGCGCACACCCTTGTCACGCAGCGACCGTGCCTCGTCAAGCAACTGCTCGACGGGCACCGAGTGGTGGGCTCCTGTAATGAGCGGTATGGCACAAAACGCGCAGTGGCGATTGCAACCTTCCGAAATCTTCAAGTAAGCGTAGTGTGACGGAGTGGTGAGGTAACGCTCGGTCGAGAGGTCTTCGCGATACGCCTTGCCAAGGTAGTCGAGAATGCCTCGCCAATTAAACTTGCCGTAAAAAGCATCTACTTCGGGCAACTCGGCGGTTAACTCGGCCATAAAACGCTCGGCAAGACAACCCATCACGAGTAAACGCCCTATGCGTCCCTTGCGCTTTGCCTCGCCCAACTCAAGAATGGTGTTAATCGATTCTTCTTGTGCATCGGCAATGAAACCGCACGTGTTGACCACGACGACCTCACCGTTCACGCGTTCGGGATTGTGTTCCACGCGGTATCCCGCCGCTTGTAACTGTCGCAGCAGATGCTCGCTGTCAACAAGGTTTTTGGAGCAACCTAACGAAATGACGTCAACCTTGTTGCGTCTCATTTGCCGAACAGCGATTTGACAAACTCTGCCTTGCGGAATATTTGCAAGTCGCTAATGCCCTCGCCCAAACCGATGTATTTGACCGGAATTTGGAACTGGTCGCTGATGCCAATCACGACGCCGCCCTTGGCAGTGCCGTCGAGTTTTGTCACGGCGAGAGCGTTAACCTCGGTGGCGGCAACGAATTGCTTGGCTTGCTCGAATGCGTTTTGTCCGGTAGAACCGTCGAGCACGAGCAGTATTTCATGCGGTGCGTCGGGCAACACCTTGCGCATCACGTCTTTTATCTTGGTAAGTTGCCGCATCAAACCTACGTTGTTGTGGAGTCGTCCGGCAGTGTCGATGATGACAACATCGGCACCCTGTGCTCGTGCACTCTCCACGGCATCGTAGGCGACACTGGCGGGGTCGGTGCCCATGTTGTGCTTGATTACAGGCACGCCCACACGGTCACCCCAAATCTCGAGTTGCTCGTCGGCTGCAGCCCTATAGGTATCGGCTGCCCCTAACACGACTTTGTTGCCCGCTTGCTTGTAATGATGTGCCAATTTCCCTATGGTGGTCGTCTTGCCCACACCGTTAACGCCCACTACCATGATGACATAGGGGCGTTTGTCGGCAGGCACGGTGAAGTCTTCCATGTCGGCGGCATTGTTGTCGGCGAGCATGCCGGTTATCTCGTCGCACAGCAAGTCATTGAGTTCGTCTGTGCCTACATATTTGTCACGCGCAACACGTGATTGAATGCGGTCGAGTATCTTGAGCGTAGTGTCAACACCGACATCGCTGGTGATAAACACCTCCTCAAGGTTGTCAAGCACGTCATCGTCGATGGTCGACTTGCCGGCTATGGCATGGGCAATCTTGCCGAACAAGCCGCGCTTGGTCTTATCCAAACCCTTATCAAGTGTTTCTTTTTTCTCGCGTGAGAAGAAATCGAATAGTCCCATATTGTTGTGAGTAGTTGATTTAATCGGTCGGTGTGCCGGTTGCTTATAAATTCACATTCAGTTGTGGCATATTAAGAAATTCGTATATGCCGTCGTACATGCCGTAAGCGGCGACGATGAGCAAGATGGTGCCCATGATGCGATTGATAGTCCACATGCTGCCGAGGTTGACGCGTTCGCGCACTTTGTCGACGGCAAATGTGATACAAAACCACCACAGCAGTGCACCTGACACGATGAGTGCGAACCCCAAGATGATGAAATACCATGGGTTGTCACCCGGGAACTCAAAACGTGCCATCAACGGTATAATCAAGAAGATGATGAGAGGGTTGCTCAATGTGAGCAGGAAACCTGTCATCACATCACCGGCGCGCTCGTTGTGACTCAACCAGTCGTCGAGGTCTATCCACGCCCTGTGCAGGCGGGCATGCAATCCGGAGCCTCTCACGGCGGCTCGTCGCACTGCCTTGCGTCCCTTGAGCATGCTTTCATCGACATGGGGTTGGGGCTTGTGCACTATCATGTAGATAGCGTAAGCGATGAGTAACGCGCTTCCAATTACTTCAAGCAACTTGAAGTTTGCCTCTATCCAACCGGTGACGATGCTCAGTCCCAATCCGGTGAGCATACAGTAAAACAAGTCGCTTATTGCAGCACCAATACCGGTGTAGAAGCCCGATTGTCGCCCGTTATTCAACGTGCGTTGCACGCACAAGATACCTATCGGTCCCATGGGTGCCGACAACATGACTCCTATTGACACGCAACCGACGATAAGTCCTATTATAGCGGTAATTAAAGTACCCATAAACGGTGTCAAATCTCAATAATAACCTGCAAAGGTACAAAAAATCTCGTAATTCTCACTGCTCTTCATGCTATCTGAGTCTATTTTCTATCGTAAATCAGTGTAAAACTCTCGTAAATCCATGTGAATCCCACCCGACGGACGACCCGGTTGCCGGGTCATCATATTGCGGATTTTGATGAAGTTCCTCTACGAGGCACTTCGTTCTCGTCATCGCCTTGACCAAGCATCGCACGCCTGCGCGAGTACGGCTCGGTACAACTTCACCCGGCCTCTCATTTTGTTAATCTTGTTCATTGCAGTTTGGATTGTTGTGTGTTTGCCAACGTAACGCTTTCGCACCGTCGATGTAATATGTCATTTTTTCACCCCCCTTCTCGCGGAAAACTAACGTCTGTCTGCGTAAAATCGCGACCGGAGGTCGAACGACCTGTGTAACCCCATTTGGAGAGCGTCAGCGCGACAAGCGGGGTAGCGCATACACACCCTCATGTCGCCCGACCGGCGAGACATCGGTCGTGATGTGTGGTAGCACACAGGTTTTAACCGTCTGCCACACGGTTCCCAAAAAAGATGTTAAACAAGTCAAATCGATTGGCAAAATCGGCGAAAAGTGAAAAAAAAATTGTAACTTTGTGGGTTGAAATAATTAACTGCTCACAACGTGATGGCTTGGGGCGATTCTTAGCCCGGATTGCGTGGAGCGTAAATATTTTTATAGATTTAATGGACCTGAACAACGATCGGATTATCGATATTAATATCGAAAATCAGATGAAGTCGGACTACATCGACTACTCAATGTCGGTGATTGTGTCTCGCGCCTTGCCTGATGTGCGCGACGGCTTCAAACCCGTGCATCGTCGCATATTATACGGTATGCAGCGACTGCACAACTATTCTACCGAGCCAACCAAGAAGAGTGCGCGCATCGTAGGCGAGGTGCTCGGTAAGTATCACCCCCACGGTGACTCATCGGTTTACATGGCGTTGATGCGCCTTGCCCAAGATTGGGTGATGCGTTATCGTCTTGTCGAGGGACAAGGAAACCTCGGCTCGGTCGACGGTGACAGCCCTGCTGCAATGCGTTACACCGAGGCTCGCTTGGACAAGATGGGCGAGTTGATGATGGACGACATCGACGAGGATACCGTCGACTTTGTTGACAACTTCGACCAGACGCTCAAGGAACCGAGTGTCATGCCGGCTCGTTTCCCCAATTTGCTCGTTAACGGTGCAAGCGGTATTGCAGTCGGTATGGCAACCAACATGGCACCCCACAACCTTGCCGAGTGTATTGACGGGTGTATCGCCATGCTCGAGAACCCCGATATTGATGTCAACGGACTGATGGAATACATCAAGGCTCCCGACTTCCCAACCGGCGGTATCATCTATGGTATGCAAGGTGTGCGTGATGCTTTCGAGACGGGACGCGGTCGCATTGTGGTGCGCGCCAAGGCCGAGATTGAGCAGATACACGACCATGAGGCTATAGTGGTTACCGAGATACCCTATAACGTCAACAAGCGCGACCTTATCATGAAGATTGCGCAACTCGTTAACGAGAAACGCATCGACGGTATCTCCAACATCAACGATGAGACCGACATCAGCGGTATGCGCATAGTGATTGATGTTAAAAAGGACTTCAATGCCAACGTGTTGCTGAACAAACTGTTTAAACTCACCGAGTTGCAGTCGTCGTTCAGCGTCAATAACGTGTGCCTTGTGGGCGGACGTCCGCGTACGCTCAACCTCAAGGAGTTGTTATATTACTTCCTCGAGCATCGCCACGACGTGGTAATTCGTCGCACCCGTTACTTGTTGAAGAAGGCTCAAGAGCGCGCTCACATTCTCGAGGGACTTATCGTCGCGAGTGATAATATTGATGAGGTGATTGCCATCATCAAGGCGAGCGCAAGCCCCGACGAGGCAATTACCAACCTGTGTAACCGTTTCGGTATCGACGATATCCAGGCCCGTGCGATAGTCGAGATGAGATTGCGTCAACTCACGGGACTTGAGGTGACCAAGTTGCACAACGAGTTGGCAGAACTCAACAAGACGATAGCCTACTACGAGTCTATCCTTAACGACCCCGTTGTGTGTCGTGGCGTTATCGAAGACGAGTTGCGCGAAGTGAAAGAGAAATTCGGTGATGCCCGTCGCACCCAGATTGTTTACTCGTCAAGCGAAATGAATGCCGAGGACTTCTACAGTGACGACCCGATGATTATCACCATCAGCCACTTCGGTTATATCAAGCGCACACCGTTGAGCGAATATCGCACGCAGGCGCGTGGCGGTGTTGGCGCAAAGGGCAGTGACACTCGTGATGAAGACTTCATTGAGTTTGTCTACGAGGCAACCAATCACAACTACTTGTTGTTCTTCACAGCGTTGGGACGTTGCTACTGGTTGCGTGTGTTCGAAATTCCCGAGGGCGCCAAGAGCAGCAAGGGACGCGCGATACAGAACCTTCTCAATATCGGTCCCGAAAATCGCATCATGGCTATCGTGCGAGCCGGCGACTTGACCAATCCGGCTTACAACGGCACCCGATACATCATGTTCGCCACAAAGAACGGTACGGTCAAGCGCACGCCGCTTGCAGCCTTCTCGCGTCCGCGCGCAGTGGGTATCAACGCTATCAATATTCTTGACGACGACCGTCTTGTAGGTGCAGTGCTCACCGAGGGCGACAGCGAGGTGCTGCTCGCCAACCGCAACGGTCGCGCCGTGCGCTTCCATGAGACCAAGGTGCGCTCGATGGGACGCACTGCAACCGGTGTGCGTGGTATGACACTTGATGACGGTGACGATGAGGTCGTGTCAATGATATGTATGCGCAACGGCACTGTCGACGACGTGCTTGTCGTGAGCGAACAGGGTATGGGCAAGCGTAGCAAGTTGGAAGATTATCGCGTGACCAACCGTGGTGTGCGAGGTGTGAAAACTATCAATATCACGGCTCGCACAGGCAAGGTGATAGCCATCAAGAACGTGAACGATAACAACGATCTCGTGATTATCAACAAGAGTGGCATCATGATACGACTCAAGGTCAGCACGTTGCGCGTGGTAGGACGTGCCACTCAGGGCGTGCGCCTGATAAATCTTGACAAGAAAAACGACGTCATAGCCTCGGTGTGCAAGGTGGATACCGAGCCCGAGAAGACCGATGAGGTTGATGCAGCCGATGCTTTCAACGAGAACGCGGCAACTGCCGTGGCAGAGCAGACTTCGCTGGCTTTTGATGACGAGAGCATAGACATTGACGACGTTGCTTCGCCCGATGACGACGACAACTTGAACGATGAATAAAAGATTAACTTTAAACGATAAGAAAATGAAAAAAATCATGTTTCTGCTTGCCTGCGCATCGGTGATGGCAGCAAGCGCCCAAGTGAGTGTGGTCAAGGAAGCGGCTAAGGCTATCGGTGGCAAAGTGGAAGCCCAGCAGGCGGCTCTTGAGTTGCTTCAACCGGCATTGACCAATGCCGAGACGGCTAATGATGCCAACACATGGTACACCGCGGGTCGTTTGGCATTCGGTATCGCCGACCTGTTGCAAGTGCAATCGGCAAAGGACGGTGCCGCTGATGTCAACCTGATGGGCTCGTCGTTGTTCAGCGGTTTCGAGTATATGCAGAAGGCTCTGCCGCTTGACACCATTGTTGAGGTGGACAAGAAAACCGGTGCCCCCAAACTCGATAAGGACGGTAACGCGAAAGTCAAGACCAAGTTCAGCAAGGACATTCTCTCGCAAATGGCGGGTCATGTCACCGACGCGATGAAGTTGGGTGACGCTTTCCTCAATCTGCCTGACTACGCTAAGGCAGCCGATGCTTATGAGTTCTACCTCAATAATATCAATTCGCCCGCCGCACGCATGTTCAATGTAGCGGTGCCTGCCGATACCGTGTTGGGTAATATCCATTTCCTCGTGGGTTACAGCACCTATTTTGCAGATGGTGACAAGGACTATGTGCGTGCCTTTAACAGTTTTAACAAGGCTCTTGAGCTGGGATACACCGCTAACCAAACCGCTGACTTCCGCAATGCTTCGTTTGTCGCTCACGTGCAAGCATTACTTGCCGATGACGCTCGCAAGACCGAGGTGATTCCCTTCATCGACAATGCTATTGCCGCTGATCCCGAAGTCGCAAACTTCTACGACATCAAGGGTCAAGTCCTCATGGGCGACGGCAAACTTGATGAGGCAAAGAACCTGTTTAAAAAGTCGATGTCCATTGACCCTGCCTACGGTGACAGTTATTTGAACTATGCCCGCGCCCTCTATGAGGAGGCGGATCGTTTCATTGCCGACAATCAGCAGATGACCGACAAACAACTTGCACCGACACTGATTCCCCTTTATGAGGAGGCGATGCCGTATCTTGAGCGCGCTATCACTCTTGATAAGAGTGAAAATCAAGTGCTCGTCAAGCAAGCCAACAGCATCAAGGAGGACATTGACTATAAGTTCGAGTTGCTCGGTCACAAGAGATAATATAACCGAGTTGTTCAACTTGTAGTGTTGAACGCCGACATGGGGCACTCGTCCCCATTGCAATAACGATGCAGTAGGGTAGTGGCTCACCGCGATCCTGCTGCATCGTTAATTAAAAATGATTGCTCGAACACATCAGTTGTTAACCGTTTTAATTGTTTTGTTACTATGTATAGTGTAAATCGCATAGTCCGTCGCCTGTTGATGTTGACGATTTTCTCACTCACCGTGGGAGCATCGTGGGCACAACAGGCTGTGGTCAACGATGTAAAGAAGACCTTAAATCAACTTAAAACCACGACAACCGACTATAGCAATGCAATTAAAAAGTTGCAACCGGCATTGACCGATGAGAAAACGGCAAATCGTGCCGAAACGTGGTACATTCTTGCCAAGGCCAACTTGGGATTGTACAATAAGTGGGAAGACTCACAACGCGTGGGGCGTCAACCCGATTTATCGACGATGAATCATGCTTTGATTAATGCGTATGCGGCATGGGAACACGCTTTGTCGCTTGACACGCTTTGGCTCACCGACGGTCAGGGAGCGCCGTTACTCAACAAGAAAACAGGTAAACAACGGTATAAAACCAAGTATAGCGGTGAAATACGTTCGGCACTTATCTCCAATGCCGATCGATTGTACGGTGCCGGAAATCAGTTATTCAACCTGCGTGACGGCAAGGGTGCGCTCGACGCGTGGGAATACTACTGTCGCTATCATGGAGCAGCCGACTCATTGACGGCATCGGTGCGTTACTATCAAGCAATCGCGTTGTGGCAACAGCAAGATTACGCTGCGGCGGCACGCCATTTCGCCACTGCGCGTGAATTGGGTTACCGCCATGTTGAGGCGTATGACTACGCGCTCACTTGCCTTGAGGCAACCGGCGACACAACCGCGATAGTGAAATTGGCACATGAGGCGTATGAGGAATTCGGTACCGCTCAACCTCGTTATTTGCGCATCATCATTAACGACTGTGTTAAGCATAGCGACTTTGATCGCGCTCATGCTTTGATTGATGCCGCGTTGGCTCGTGACAGTCTCGATGTCGAGATGCTCGTTGCTAAAGGGTATGTGGTTGAACGTCAACATGGGGTGGACGCGGCTATACCGTGCTATGAACGTGCCCTTGAGGTTAACCCCGACAATCTTCGTGCCCTCGTCAGCGTGGGACGTTACTATTATAACAAGGCGACAGCAAGTCGAAGACAAGATGCCATGACACGCGAATTATACAAGCGTGCATTGCCGCTATTGGAAAAGGTGTATGCCGGGCGTCCCGAGACCCGAGGAGTGCGTGCCGCCTTGAAAGACATCTACTACCGTCTCGGCATGGCCGAGCGACTTGATGCTCTCGAGCGGTGAGAGAGTCCCTTATTAATTTCTTGCAGAGAGAGGGTATATAACGCAGGGGTTACAATTCGTCGGGCAGCGAAGCGTAGTAGAGATAGTCGCACAAGACGACGTTCAAGAAGGTCGTTGCATTCATTCCCGGTCGGGGCTGCACGTCAAGCAACCTGACAACCTTGTTGGCAAGGTTGTCCAAATAGGTTTGGTGCAACATGGGATCCGTGTCATAGGCAATCACGCGTTTGATGATTTCAATTTGATTGGTTGACAATCGTGTCGCCTCGTTATAAACCGGTGTGTAATTAGTCGTGGCGAAGGCGTAAGCTGATGTATCAAAAGAGTTATAATTGTTTTCCTTGATATTAATCACGGTTGTGTCGGCTGCATAGTCACCGATGCGCTTGTTATCGTGGCTGAAAATCATTGTCGGCAACCCGAGCCCCAACGACACGTCAATCAAGTCGAGTAACCAACGCAAGATAGCCGATGAAAACTTCAATTGTGAACCGTCGGTTTGCACGACGCGTATTCCCATAATTCGCTTGCCCAAGGTCTGCCCGCCGTCAAATAATTCAAAAATGGGAAAGTAAGCAAACGCCGGCAATGCAAGCACAAAGAAGATCAGCAACAACACACCCTCGGGTATCATTATCCATAAATCTTCCATAGAGTCAACGAGAACGATCATCATCGTGATGTACATCGTGATGAAGAACAAATCGACCAATCGCGCCACCACGCGGTCGGCGGCACTGGCGGGGTACTGTTTGATGGTCGCGTAATGACCTGTCGTGATGTTACTGCTTCGCATTGTTGCTTTTATGGTGAAACTATGTTACTGTATGCAAACTTTGTGCCACAAAGTTACTACAACAAAAATTGCCAAGCAAATTTTGTCTGCAATAATCATTTTAACTGCTATTTGCCGATTATTATATTGTATTTCGCGACAAATTAGTAACTTTGCGTCAATGTTGGCACGAAGTTTGCCGAGTGTCGATAAAGCAGCATCTTAAATTGTTGATATGCAAGAAGCAGTGTTTATACGAAGAAATCGTAACAAGTGGTTGGAATATGAACACTTGGCATCGATGTTGTCGTCGGTCGGTGCCGACCGCCTGCTTGTGGCTTACGAGGACTTGTGTGCCGACCTCGCCTATAGCAGCACCCATTATCCCACGTCTAATATTACCATGTACCTTAATAGTTTGTCGTTGACATTGCATAACGAGATCTATAAAGGGCGCATGGGTTCATGGACTCAATTCAAGCGTTTTTTCACTCATTCGATGCCCGAATTGGTCTACAAGTGTCGTACTGCACTGTTTATTTCCATAGCCATTTCGTTGATTTCGACACTAATCGGTGTATTCAGCGCGTGGATTGATCCCGATTATGTGAGGCTCATTGTCGGTTCGGGTTACATTGACATGACTCTTGATAACATTGCCGAGGGTAATCCTGCCGGTGTGTACGCCGACACTCCACCTCTCGAGATGTTTTTGATGATATTGTACAACAACGTGCGTGTGAGTTTCATGGTGTTTGCCGTGGGAGTGTTGACATCAATTTTTGTCGGCTACATGTTGTTCAACAACTTTGTAATGGTGGGTTGTCTGTCGGTGTTCTTGTTTCAACATGGAGTATTGGGCGATTTCTCGCTTGCAATGTGGTTTCACGGGACGTTGGAGTTGACCGCAATATTGATATTCGGCGGTGCCGGCATTCACATGGGCAACGGGTGGCTGTTCCCGGGCACTTACGGGCGGTTGCGCTCGTTTACCAATGCCGCTCGCGATGCCGTGATGCTGGTGTTGGGCACGATGCCGATGATTGTTGTTGCCGCCATGATAGAGGGTTTCTTCACTCGTGCGGCGGGACGTTATCCCGCAATAGCCGTCGCAACGATGATTGCATCGGTCGCATATATTGTTTTTTATTACATCTATTTACCCGTTAAGCGACACCGTGAACAAGCACATTGAGAAAATAAAGTTGTACGAGTATCGCTCAATGAGCAATAAGGTCAACACGGTGTTTGACTTTATTCACGAGAATTGGCGCGATTGGTTGCGGTTGACGGTGTACATGTTGCTGCCCGTTTCAATTGTCGCGGCTATCGGTGTTGTTGACTTGCTGTCGGCGTATGCTTTGGAGTCAAGAGTAGGCTCGGCTACCTCCATGTGGATGATGACTTACGGTGTTTTTGCAGTCGGTTTCATGATAGCCAACACCTTGTTCCTGTCTCTCATGCGTCTCTATTTCAAGCGTGATGACGGCTTGAAGGCGGTTACTTTCAACGTGTTGTGGCAGGATCTAAAGCCGTTGTTATTGCCCATGACAATCATTTCGTTCTTGTTTTTTGTTGTGGTGTTGCCCGCGTCGTTGTTGTCAATAGCCACGTTACTGCTCGCCCCATTTGTGCTGCTGATATATAGTGCAACGGTAATTAACCCCATGTTGATAGCACCGGCTGTGGTCGCCTTTGAGCCCGAGCGTAGTGTTGTTAACTGTATCACGCGTGCTTTCAAGTTGTGTTATGCCGAGTTTTGGAAAATGGTCGGCTTGATGATCGTGATGATGTTGTTGTACATATACTCCCAAATGTTCGTGATGGGGGTGTGGACAGTGGCTTCGGTCGTGTTTGTGTCGTGGATTGACGTTGACGATGGGGTGATCGAGGGGCAAGCATTTGCTACAGTGCTTTACTACGTGCTCACCGTGATTGCTACTGTGGTGCAATACTATGCCTACTCGGTTGTTATCATGGCGATAGCCTTTCACTATGGTAGCGTGACACAGAGTAAGGAAGATGCCGACTTGCAGTCGGCTATTGATGATTTTGAAAAACTCTAATGCCATGTCAGCCCCTCTAACAACCGATACTCTCGTGGTCAGCCGGCATCAACTGGATAGCCTGACCGCAGCCAACGATTACATGGCATCGCTGCACCCCTACCTTGAGGGGTCGGGACGGTCGTTGCTCGACATGTTGCTTGAGTCCCTTGAAGACATCTTGAATGACCTGGTTTCCGGTCTGTTCGGCAGTTCAGCCAAACCCGCCTGGCAAGTGGCGGCACTCCTCTCGGTGATCGTTTGCGTGGTGTTGCTGTTCCTGTACCGCGACCGGCTGAAACGTCTGTTTCGTCGAGGTACAAAGGTCGAGTATGCCGTGGGCGATGACAATATATACGATATAGATTTCGAAACCGAAATTGCTCAGGCTCGTGCCGCCGGCAACAATGACCTGTTGGTTCGCTTGTTTTACCTCAAGTCATTGCGCGTACTTGCCGACGCGGGACGCATTGATTGGATTTCGGGCAAGACTCCGAGCCAATTTGAACGCGAGGCACAGTTGCCGGCATTGTCTCGGTTGACACCGCTGTTTGTGCGTGTGCGTTACGGCAAGTATGCCGCGTCGGCAGATGATGCGGCATTGGCCGAACAATGTTGTATCGATGTGGACAGCACGTTAACCGACAATGTTGTTGAGGAAGGAGGTGAACAAGCATGAATATCAACCGCGGTTTTATAGTCGGATGCGTGGTGCTTTTCATCATCGTGTTTATCGTATCTTATCGCGTCCGCTCGGTAAATTACACGTTCTCGATGGGCGACATCGGGTATGTCAATCGTTCGCCCATGGGTATAGCATTGTTTGACGAGTTGCTCGACTCGTCTTCGACCCACGGTTATGAAGTTGTGCACAAGCGCTTCGGTGAATTGTCCCAAATGGACACGACGGGGCAGTATAACTACTTTTATGTGGCTTATTACGGTGAATTTTATCCCCATGAAGTGGAAGCCATTGACTCCCTGTTAATCAGGGGATCTAACGTCTTGTTATCGCTCGATGTGACGAGAGATTTTGGCTATTTGGCACAATACATCAATATCGGGTTGGACCGTGACATGGCAACATGGATGAGCATTGAAGATGTCTTGCTTGAAAATTCCTCGTCAGACGACGATCTCGTGTGGTGGACCGATAGTGCTCATGTGGCTTTCTCGTCAACCGACATCGTGACATTAAAAAAGATATATGTGAGCAGTTATGTGTTGCCCGAGTACAATCTTAATCTTGAAGTAGTTGAAGACGAAGACACGGTTGAAGAAGAGTACAGCGCAGAGTACGATGATGGATCTGTTGTTGTGACAGATGAGGACGAGTATGTCGAGAATGTCGGGTATGAGGTGCGCTACCGAACCTTTGACGAGAGTGATGCTGCCGATTTCGATGATGATGAAACCCCGCTATACATGATACCGTTGACCACGCGAGTATTGACCCCGATAGTCGAGAAGTACAGTGACCGCACCGACAGCGACATTCCCGGTAACAAGTGTGTGGCAGTGCGCATTGATGCCCCTCATTGGCGAGGTTCCCTATACGTGACCGGAACACCGGGCTTGTTCACCAATTTAGCCGTGACTGCATCACCCGAGGCACGGCAGATGGCATTCCGCATGATGTCGTTGCTGAACGACAAACCCATCAAGCGCATCGCGCTCGAGTCGGTTGACGTGGAGGAGTCGTGGTCGCCAATGAGAGACTTGATGTCGCGCCGACCGCTAAAGTGGGCTTACTACCTGACTATCGCCGCCTGTATATTGGCGATGGTGTTTACAGCCCGTCGTCGACAACGGGTGATACCGGTGATTACGCCGCCGGTTAATCACACTATAGAAATGACACGACACTTCGGAGATTTGTATTATCGCCGTCGTGACAATGTCGACCTCGTGATGAAACGATATGAGATGTTTATCACTATGTTAAGGCGTGAGTTGATGCTTGATCCGGAAACTGATGATTACAACATGTGCGTGCGCGAAATTTCGGCTGCGACCGGCATGGCACGTCAAGATGTTGCCGACTTGCTTGCCGACATCGCTCGTGTGAGCGAGGCTGACTTCATCGGTGATCGCCTGATGATGCAACTCATTGATGGAATGGAACGCATCACGCGCCTGATTGATTGACTCCCCATGTGATTAACGATATTAACTAACGATTAAGTGGAAACAAACAATACAACAGAATATATGGAACGTCTTGATTTAACCGAATTCAGCGCACGGGTACAACAACTGCGTGAGCACATTGCCACTATAATAGTGGGACAACAGGCAAACGTTGACCTGTTGCTGACTTGTATTCTCGCCGATGGACACGTGTTGCTTGAGGGTGTGCCCGGTGTTGCCAAAACATTGTTGGCACGCACTGTGAGTCGACTCATCGGTGCGCGTTTTCAGCGTATACAGTTTACTCCGGATCTCATGCCGAGTGACGTGATAGGTACGACTGTGTTTAACGTGAAAACGAGCGAATTTAATTTCCATGAAGGTCCCGTCTTCAGCGACATTGTGCTTGTTGACGAGATTAACCGTTCGCCCGCCAAGACTCAAGCGGCACTGTTCGAGGTGATGGAAGAACGTCAAGTCACGGTGGACGGCATAACTCACCCCATGGGACACCTATACACAATTCTTGCAACACAAAATCCTGTCGAGCAAGAGGGTACTTATCAATTACCCGAAGCCCAGTTGGATCGCTTCATGATGAAAATCACGATGGGCTATCCCGAACTGAATGATGAGGTGGAGATTTTGCGTAGACATCAAGGCAATGCCCGTCTTGTCAAATTGGAGAACTTGAGCCCCGTGTTGACTAAAGATGAATTGCTTGCCATGCGAGAAAAGTTGCAGCAAATTATCGTTGACGACAGCCTGTTGTTATACATCGCTCAAATTGTGGAGGCAACGCGCACCAGCCGTGCCGTACAACTGGGAGCATCACCGCGTGCCGCTGTTGCCATGTTGCAGGCTTCCAAGGCGTTCGCTATGCTCAGCGGTCGTGACTTTGTCATGCCCGATGACGTGAAGGCTATCGCCCATGCTGTGCTCCAACATCGCATCATTCTCACCGCCGATGCCGAGATGCAAGGATATACTCCCGAGCGCGTTATCACGGGACTGGTAGAGAAAGTTGAGGTACCCAAGTGAGTTTTGCGTGAGTTATAATAGGTGACCGATGTATTTTAACCGGCGTTTATATATTGCTATTACTGTCGTCATTCTAACCTTTGTGGCGGCAAACTTCGTGCCATGGCTTGTCGATGTGGCTTTTGGCATGCTCATCGCGTTTGTCGCGGCAGTCGTCGCCGACATCGCGCTGCTTTATTGCCGGCGTGCACCATTGACGGCAACACGCTCGTGTGCCGACCGGTTCAGCAATGGTGATGACAACGAAGTCCTCATTAAAATAACAGGCACTTATCCCTTTGCGGTCAATCTTGAGGTGGTCGATGAGATACCGTATGTGTTTCAGCGTCGCGACGTGTCGTTTAAGTTAGAACTTGAACCCGATAGTGAAGGCGAGGTACGTTACACCCTGCGACCCACTCGGCGCGGTGTGTATGGTTTCGGGTTAATTCGCGTGTTTATCACGACGTTGTTAGGACTCGTCAGTCGCCGTGTCTCTCAAGGCGAGGCGCGTGACATCAAGGTCTATCCTTCTTACTTGATGCTCAATAAATACGAATTGTTGGCGATGAGCAACAATCTCACCGAATTGGGTATCAAGCGCATTCGTCGAGTAGGTAATAACACCGAGTTTGAGCAAATCAAGGAGTACGTTACCGGCGACGAGTACCGCTCAATTAACTGGAAGGCAAGTGCCCGACGTGCTCAACTCATGGTGAATGTGTATCAAGACGAGCGCTCACAACAAGTGTTTAACGTGATAGACACGGGGCGTGTGATGCAACAGGCATTTGAAAACATGACTTTGCTCGACTATGCCATCAACGCCTCGTTGGTATTGAGTTATGTTGCGACTCATCGTCAAGACAAGGCCGGTATAGTGACATTTGCCGGCGAATTCGGCGACTATGTGCCTGCCAATAAGCAGGGTGCGCACATGATGACGATAAATGAGGCTTTGTATGGTCTTGACGCTTCGAGCGACGATAGCGACTATGCCTCGTTGGTGCTGAATGTAGATCGCTTGATAAGGAAGCGTTCGCTACTCGTGTTGTACACCAATTTCACGTCGATTGACAGTATGCGTCGTCAGTTACCCTACTTGCGTCGTCTTAATAATCGTCACCGGTTGTTAGTCGTGTTCTTTGCCGATGTAGAGATGATGCGTCTTGTTGACGACCGTCCGCTTGACACTCGCGGTTATTACACGCATGTGATTGCACGACGCCATATCGCGTCGGTGAGTGCCATCGTGGGCGAGTTGCGCCAAAACGGTATATATGCCTTGTTCACACCACCGGCATCACTCAGCATTAATGTTATCAACAAGTATCTTGAGTTCAAGGCTCGCCACCTGTTCTGACATCTTTACTTAGTTACCGAGAAAAAGCGGTCGAGCATCGAGGTCGTGCAACAAGCGGCATCGCCCCCATGCTTGTACTCGGCATGATACTCATACTCCGGAATGTTGCCACCTTGCTCACGCAGTTGACCCACAAGTGCCGAGCAATCTTCCTCGTCTCTCGTGTTATAAAAGTATACCGGAATGTGACTCATGCGAGCCTCGGAACAAGACATCGCAATGGCGGCAGCGAAACGCTCGGGGTGCTCGGCAACGAAGTCCCATGTTCCCCGTCCGCCGTCCGACGAACCGGCCAAATATATACGTTTCTCGTCAATAAGTCCCTTGCTCACATAGTCTTCAATCATGACATTCACGTCATCGTAAACATCGCGCCACGCAACGCACTCCTGCTTGTCGGCACGGTGGCACATCGGGAACAACACTACCGACTTGATACCGTGTATCATCAAATAATTCACAATCGAGTCGTCGGCCGCACAGTTGTCGTAGTGGTTTGGGTGGGTGAAGAAACTGTGTATCTTGCGGTCATGCACACCGCCATGTAACCAAACCACCATGAGAGCCTTGCCGGGTTGTTCGCTGTTAAGGTGCATCACTTGGCAAGGCAGGTTGAACGTGAATGTACCTTCGGTCATTGTCGCGGGTGTTGAGATTTCATTATCAACATGGCTGCGTGTGGTACACCCGATGACTGTTGCAACACACAGTAGTAATAGGGCGGTTCTCATGCGAGGAACAAAATAAGCAGTTGCGCTGTAATGACGCGCATGAACATTGTTAATGGATAAACGGTCGAGTAAGCCACGGCAGGAGCGTCATTGCCCGCTGTCTTGTTGGCATAGGATAATGCGGGAGGATCGGTCGTCGCTCCCGACACGAGTCCCATGATGGTGCAGTAGTTAATCTTGAACTTGCCACGAGCCAAGGTCACCACTACCAGCAGGGGTAAGAATGTGATTAAGAAACCGTATAACACCCACATCGCACCGCGCGCGTTGAACACGGTGCTGACAAAGTTTCCACCTGCTGCAAGTCCCACACTGGCAAGGAACAGACAGATGCCTAACTCGCGCAACAGCAAGTTGGCACTTGACGAGGTGTAGGTCACAAGTCGTGCTTTGTAACCGTAGCGACCTAACAATATAGCCACGATGAGCGGACCGCCTGCAAGACCCAATTTCATCGGCACAGACATACCCGGAAACATGAACGGTATTGACCCGACAATGATGCCGAGGAAGATGCCGAGAAACATGGTGAACATGTTGGGCTCGTCAAGGCGTTTCATGGAGTTACCCATCTTTGAGGCAAGGCGATCTATATCCTCTAATTTGCCGACAACAGTGATGCGGTCACCTACCTGTAAGGCGAGGTTGGGACTTGCCATGAGATCGACACCGGCACGATTGACTCGCGTAGCGTTGAGTTTGTAACCTATGCGCAGACGCAGCGAACCGAGTTTGCGACCGCTATACTCGGTGTTGGTTACCAATATGCGTCGCGAAACCAATGTCTCGTCGTTGGCAATGTGACCTTCGTCCCAATTGTACTCCACGTGAGGACCGATGATGGCATCGAAAATCTCAATATCCTGCTCGCTCATGACAATCAGCAATATATCACCTTCCTCAAGCACCGTTTCGCTCTTGGGAATGTGTACACTGCCATGGGCTTTCTTAATGCGTGAGATGACAAAATTGCGATCTATTATCGAATGTAGACGCTCGATATTGCGATTGAAAATCAGTTTGTTGGTCACTTGGTAAGTGGCAATGTGAGGAGCCAACTGACTCTGTGTAGCATCGTCCTCAATCTCTTTAGCCTCGTGCTCGGTATTAATGTTGAACAGGACTTTGACAACTATCATCGACATTATGATACCGACGACACCCAGGGGATATGCAGCGGCATAGCCCATTGACATCGACTGGTTAAGCGTTTGTGCATCGGCTCCGTGGGTCTCGATGAGAGTTTGTTGGGCGGCACCGAGACCGGGCGTGTTGGTCACAGCACCCGACAGGATACCGACGAGGTCGGTAATTTGTACATCGCCGGCGATGTAGTAAATTGCTAACGCAACGGTAATGTTAAGGGCGATGAGTAATAAGGCAAGCCCGTTGAGTAAAACACCTCCCTGCTTGAACGATGAGAAAAAGCCGGGACCCACCTGTATACCTATCGAGAAAATAAACAGTATCAAACCGAACTCTTGTACAAACTTGAGAATTTCGGGGTCGACACCAAGGCGGAAGTGTCCCATTAGAATACCGACAAACAAAACAAAAGTTGCTCCGAGCGATATTCCTTTCACTTTAGTCTTGCCCAAAATCACACCGAGTCCGATCACGATAGCGTAAATGAAAATTGCGTGGGCGACACCGGTGCCGGTGAATAAGTCAATAAACCAGTTCATATGTCATGTTTTTTTATTATCAACATTAAAATTCGGTCTCCTGCTGTTCTTTTAATCAGTCCTCTTTCTTATCCCTTGCTCACAATGTCGGCAATCTCGTTGGGCATATTAACGATAGTGCCGGCATAGTTGTCCACCAATTCCTTGAGTGGGCGAAACCCCCACGTCACGCCCACCGAGTCGACGCATGCCCGCCTCGCGGTTTCCATGTCTATGCCCGAGTCGCCCACATACAACACGTCGGACTTCGGCACCTTGGCTTTTGCCAACACGTTGAAAACAATTGAGGGATCGGGCTTCACGTTCATGCCGTCGCGTTGACCTTCCACCGCCACGAAGTTGATGTCGGGGAAATAGTGAGAAATTATCTTGTCAACAGCGTGTTGATATTTGTTGGAAGCGACTGCCAATTTAACCCCCATGTCGCGCAGCAACTCCAACAACTCGGGTATTCCGTTGTAGGGCCTGGTGCAATCGGTATTGTGCTCGTCGTAATATTCCTTGAAGTTTTTGAGCATGGTCTCAATGGTGGCCTCATCGCGGTTGTCCTCGGGAAGCGCACGCTCTATCAAACGTCGCACACCATTGCCCACCATGAACGGGTAACTTGCCATCGTGTGAGTGGCCAGTCCGGCTTGTTTCAACGCGTGATTGGTAGCGTGTCCCAAGTCCTCAATCGTGTTTAGCAACGTGCCGTCAAGGTCAAATATCACTAATTTCTTCATTGTCGTCTTGATGTAAAAAATCTTAATTGGAGATGTCAAATCGTCAGAACGGATAACCCACCGAGAAATGGAACTCACGATCACGACTCCACTTTGGGTGGAATAGAGGCCAGTGCTCCACGCCCGATGCCGGATTGTGGGCTTTCATGCCGAGGTCAAATCGCAGTAGAAAATAGGTGAAATCCATGCGTATGCCTATGCCGTAAGCAGCGGCAATCTGTTCATAGAATTTGTTGAACTTGAACACTCCGCCGGGTTGATCCTCATAGTTGCGTATTGTCCAGATGTTGCCGGCATCAATAAACGTACCCAATTCAATAACCCAAAATACTTTATTGCGAAACTCTATGTTCGCATCAAAGCGTATGTCACCGCACTGGTAAATGAAATTGCTCTGTGATTTGCCGGCTGCAAAACTACCGGGGCCCAGTGTACGTACTCCCCAACCGCGAACGCTATTTGCTCCACCGGAATAAAACCGTTTCTCAAACGGTAGTACAGTGCTGTTGCCGTAGGGTACAGCGACGCCGGCTCCCACGCGAAATGCCACCGAACTGCGAGGTGAGAAATTGTGGGTGAACATGTAGTCGCCCTCCAACTTGAAGTATTGTGAGTAACGTATGCCGAAGATCTCGTAACTGTCACTCTCGGTGTTGCGTTTTGCCCCTGTTATTTGAGAAATTCCGTATAGCACATTACCTGCAGTCTCGGCGGCGGCGCGCACCGTGTACACGTTGTTCTGGAAACGGCGTGTCGCTGCTGCACTTTGCGGCTGTTTGTTGGTGCGATAAAAGTTGTATCCCAATCGCATGATAAAGTGGTTCTCGTAACTGTATCGCAGCAGGGGATTGGTGATGTCGTCAAGAAAGTTGAGACGACTCGCCGGCAGGTAAACGTAGTTCAAGTCCAGTAAGTTGAACGTGTGGCGCATGCGTCCGCCCATCTCGGTCCACAGGTAGCGCCATGCTGCACCGGCAATGATGCGTGTGTACTCGGGGCGTTTTTGGTAGTTGAAATTTGTCACCAACTCGGTACTCGCCTGAATTGTCTTCTTGAAATCGCGACTGAGGAAAGGAAATTTGAACTTGGGATAGGTGATGCCGACTTCGCCCGAGTACTCGCTATAATTGTTATTAATCAGTCCGCCTAAGTTACCCGACAAACTCTCATAACTCATGCGAAACTTGGCATTGAAGCGTTCGCTGCCCTTCATGATGTTGCGGTGAGCATAGTCCAACCCGATACCGAAACCGAGGTCGCCCTCGCTGTTGGTGCCCTCCAACGACAAGGACAGGCTTTGACTGCCGGTGCGTTGCATCAACACGTAAGCATCAACCCACATCTCACCCCCCACTTCGCCCACAGGGCGCATGTCGATAGTGATATTTTTCACGATAGACAAGCGTGAGAGGGCTTGATAGGTGCGTTGAACGTCAAGCACGTTGTATAACTCGCCTCGCTCAATGTGGTTGCACTCTGCCAACACTTTCCCTCGCAAGTATCGATCTTTGGGATCGTAGTACATCACGATGCCGTCAATCTCGATTGAGTCAAGACCGACAAGTTTCTCACGCATTGTCACCGGGTCATAGCCGGTGACATAGTTAACCTCGCGCACACGCCACCGGCGATAGGGGGGCAACCCACGCGTCGGCTCGGGCGTGGTGGTCAATGTCAAGTCAACATCGTGACTGCCTTGTAGCGTGTCGGCAATGAAGGTGATGAATTCCTTGGTAAATGCGAAGTATCCTTGTGAGCGCAGTCGATCGGTGATTGACTGTCGCCAGCCGTCAAGTGCCTTGTGGTCAAACAAGTCGCCCGGCTTGATGGGAAACATTATGCTGTCGCGCAATATGGCATGACGCAGACTGTCGTCGGCGATGTCGTAGGCAATCGAACTGATGCGGTAGGGACGGTTTAAGGTAATGTCAAATTTCACGCGAGCCTTGCGCTTCGCGCTATCGGCATCAACCGTGGTGTTGACCACGTTGTCCATGTAGCCGAGGTTATATAGGGCGGTGTGTAACTGTCGCTCACTGCTCGTCGTGAGCGCACTGTCGTAGATTACCGGTGCCGAACCCAGTCGCCTTATCCAACGGTTTATCCACTTGGTGCTGTCCTTGCCCGACATGTTGTATAAGCCCAACTGTAACTTCAACCCACCCAACACACGGTGATTTTCGGTCTGTCGCAAGTAATTGGTCAACTCAAGCGGAGTGATGTCGTTTGTGGCACTGTCCAACTTGATGGTCACGCGATCAAGTAACAATTTCCCTTCGGGCACATGCCGAGTCGAGGAGCATGCAGCCAACAACAGTGCTCCCACGCACCACACGGCACACAACACCCGACACAGCGTAAGTCGCAACAATGCGATTTGCGCTGTGTGATCGTGTGTCCTCGGGAACTTGTACTCGCTCACAACCTTATCGACGCTCTTGGAAGTTGGTTTGATATTTCTCGACTAATGCCTTGAAACCGTAGTGGCGGCGTACCAACTTGAGGTTGACGTAAGGATTTTCATTCACAGTGACCTCATACAGGTTGCCGTAACCATTTGCCAGCCCCCCCTCAAGATACTGCATGGCCTTGTTGTTATCGTCCATGTCGCTGAGCAATGCGGCTGCATAGAAGTACGCCTCACCACCAATGGCGGGCTGTTCCTTAATGATTTGCTCCGCCCACTCGCGAGCCTCGTCGCTGCGCGATAACTCATGTAATGCAAATCCGCGCAACGACACCATGTCACTCTCGCCGGCGGCAAGCACTTCCATGAAGTCGGTCTTCGCTGCATCAACGTTGCGAAGGCGATACTTGTTCACCCATCCACGCATTAACAAAGCCTCGGCCTTGACATCATCTTGAGATGCCGCTGCGTTCAAGTAATTGATTGCCTCGGTGTCCTTGCGTTGGGCTATCATCAGGTGAGCCTTGGCAATCAACATCGGTCCGTACTCGGCATTGACAATAGCAGCGTCGTTGAGCAAACTGTTGGCGGCATCGAAGTTGTCGCCGTGACCGCGATAACGGACAATGCGCGACTTCAACAGGAAGTAGTCGGGGTCTCCGCTATATCGTTCGAGTGCCTTGTCTATATTGGTGAGCGCGTCGTCCCATTGCAACAGGTTGGCTTGACAGACAGCCAAGTTGTAGTATACAGTGTGATAATCGTAGAGGTCGTAGTCCACCAATGCCTTGAGATTTTTGAGGGCTTGACCGTAGTGCAAGTGTTCCATGGCAATCATGGCGCGAACGTAGTAGAGCATTCCTACGCGCGGTGCACGCTCGATATTCTCGGCGAGGGTCGCCATCACGTCATCGTAGTGGGTGTCGCTCAACATCACCAATTCACGCAGTGGCGGCATCATGTCCTCGTTAACCGTCATTGCCTGAATGTAGTTTTGTATGGCAGGTACTATTTCGTCCATGTCGCGCAATACATCTGCCCGGTTCATGTACACTTCTTGCACGGTGGGGTATAACTTTACCGCTTCGTCAACAAGGCGAGCCGCTTCAGCATAATCGCCCTTCTTTGCCGCCACTTTTGCCAAGCCGTGCATCGCAACATAGTTGGTAGGCTCGGCTCGCAATAGGGCTTTGTAACTCTCTTCGGCTTGATCATTGTCGCCCACACGCAGGCTCACGCGAGCCAACATGTCGCTCGCCACGTCGTTGCGTGGTTTTAACACGAGGGCTTGTTGCAGGTCGGCTATCTCGTTCTGATATTCGCCGCGAGCATCGTAGATGCGAGCACGCAGCAATAACTCGTCAAACCTTAAGTCGCTTTTGCTCTGAGGTGTTTCGTCAAGTGCTTGATTGACATCTGCGAGCGCGTTGAGATATGCACCGAAGTAGTAACTTTGATAGGCGCGAGAAAAACGTGTCTCGTAGTCATCGGGATTTTTCTTCAAGTACTCGTCGTACACCTTCATCACTGCCTCGTTCATGCGTGTTTGCAGTTGGCTGTCACTGTCCTGAGCCGGCATGGTCAACGTGCCACACAACAAGACCATAACTGCGATTAGTGCTTTTGTTTTCATCTTTGTATCTTGATTTTAATGTTTGTCTAATGAATTCACTGCTGCGCGCAATACAGTGAGGCGTTCCATTAACGTGGGTAATAAGTCGAGGCGTAACATGTTGGCTCCATCGCTCTTCGCCTCCGACGGATCGCGGTGTGTCTCAATGAACAGTCCGTCAGCACCGACGGCAATGGCGGCGCGGGCAACGGTTTCAATCATTTCGGGACGCCCGCCCGTAACTCCGCTCGATTGGTTGGGTTGTTGCAATGAGTGAGTTACGTCCATCAAGACCGGTGCAAACCGGCGCATAACAGGAATGCCACGCACGTCAACAATCAAGTCTTGATAACCGAATGTAGTGCCTCGCTCGGTGATGCACACGTCGTTGTTCCCGGCATCGCGCACCTTGTTCACCGCGTGTGCCATGGCCTCGGGTGACAGGAATTGACCTTTCTTGATATTTACCATGCGACCGGTGCGTGCGGCTGAAGCGAGTAGGTCGGTTTGGCGACACAGGAACGCCGGTATTTGCAGTACGTCGACATATTCGGCTGCCATTTGAGCCTCATCGGGAGTATGAATGTCGGTAACAACAGGTATGTGATACGTTTCGCCCACCTTACGCAAAATGCGCAGAGCCTTCTCGTCGCCTATACCCGTGAAAGAGTCTGAACGCGAACGGTTGGCTTTGCGATAACTCCCCTTGAACACATATGGAATGCCGAGTCGCGAGGTTACGGCAAGCACGGCCTCGGCTATATCCATTGCCATCGCCTCGCCCTCTATCACACAGGGGCCGGCAAGCAAGAAGAAGTTGCCACTCGGGGCATTAGTCAATTTTTCTATCATTGTCTGTATATTGAAGCATCAATGCTCGATGCTGTTATTGTCATGTTGATCAACGGCATGAATGGTGGCTACCGACACCACGGCTGCCGTTTCGGTGCGCAAGCGACTTTCGCCTAACGTGACGGGACGATAGCCGCTCGCTAACGCGAGACTGACCTCGGAGGGCGAGAAATCACCCTCGGGACCGATTAAAATCGTGACATCGCTGCCGGCAATGTGTTCTTTTGCGAGCAGTTGTCGTTGTTCGCGCGGCAGGGTCTGATCGCAATATGCGATAAAACGCTCGCCCTGAATGTCCTCGTTGAGGAGGTCACCGATAGTTGTGGTCGGTGATAAGGTCGGCTTGACTCCTTTGAGCGATTGCTTCATCGCCGCAACGATTATACGCTCCAATCGTTCGGGTTTGAGCACTCGACGCTCACAGTGCTCGGTAAGAATGGGCACGATGCGATCAATGCCCATTTCGACCATCTTTTCTACCGCCCATTCCATGCGCTCCATCTGTTTGGTGGGAGCCAGGACAACCGTGATGCGATGCCCCCAATGAGTCGGCAGTGGGGTAGTGCTATCAATAGCCACGGCACACCGCTTGGGGTGTGCCATGGTGATGTGACAGTGGTATAATGTGCCGTGACCGTCAACAACATCGAGCGTGTCGCCCTCAACGAGCCGCAGCACGCGTATCGCGTGCTGTGACTCATCTTCGGGTAAAATCGATGTTGTTGCTATGTCAGGCGAGTAAAACATTTTTCAATTTAAGCATGCTTGAGTGCCGCTTGCTCCTTGCGAGGATCCTTGAAGATGATATAGAACGCGACTGCGACAACGAGGGCGTAGATGGCAAACGTGTACCATGCGCTCTGCCATCCTTCAATCTGTAAGGCGGGCTCGGTCTGGCTATATACGAAGTGGTTCACAATTTGTTGAGCCGATAGTGTGCCAATCGTTGCGCCGATACCATTGGTCATCACCATGAACAAACCTTGAGCACTGCTACGGATACTCTCGTCAACCTGGGTCTCGACATACAATGCGCCACTCACGTTAAAGAAGTCGAATGCGACACCGTAGACTATGCACGATAAGATGAACAGCAATACACCCGGCATACCCGGATCTCCCAAGCCGAAGAAACCGAAGCGGAATACCCATGCGACCATCGATATCATCATCACGTTCTTGATGCCGAAACGCTTCATGCAGAATGGTATCAGCAAGATACACAAGGTCTCACTCATCTGTGATATTGATATTAGTGCATTGGCATGTTGGGCGGCAAACGTGTCGGCAAACTCCTCGATGCCTTGATACGCGCTCAAGAATGGGTTGGCGAAGCCATTGGTGATCTGAAGCGAAACTCCAAGTAACATCGAGAAAATGAAGAAGATGGCCATGCGAGGTATCTTGAAGAGGGTGAATGCTCGCAGTCCGAGGATATCAACAAGCGAGTTGCTTCCCTTGACATCGCTGGTGGGGCATTTGGGCATCGTTAAAGCGTAGGCGCAGAGCAACAAACTCAAGCAGCCCGAGAATACAAATTGTGTGGGGGCATGCTGCAAACCGGCAAAGTCGCTGGTGAGCATGGCGCAGATGAAGCCCACAGTGCCGAACACTCGCAACGGTGGAAAGTCACTCACCGGATCCATTCCCGCCTTGGTCAGCGCGTTGAAACCGACCGAGTTGCTCAAACCGATGGTCGGCATGAAGAATGCCACGCTGAGGGTGTAAAGTGTAAATAAAGGAACTAATTGCACCTCATCACCGGCATTGATAGCGTAAAAACCGGCTGCAATCATGAATATACCTGCTAACAAGTGACATAGAGATAACACGCGTTGTGCCTGTATCCAACGGTCGGCAACAACGCCTATCAGTGCCGGCATGAAAAGCGACACAATACCTTGTACAGCGTAGAAATAGCCGATGTTATCGCCCATTCCGGCTTTGGCAAGGTAGCCACCCATTGACGTCAGGTAGGCTCCCCAAACGCCAAATTCTAAGAATAACATCACGATTAATCGGATGCGTAGATTGAGATTCTTCATAGATTGTTTATTAGGTTGTGATAATTTTGTTGTTGCAGTTTAATTTGCAAATTTAAGCATTTTCTTCCGATTGAGTGTAATTTGATGCTTTTTTTGTTTTCTCGGCAATGATTTTTTGTATGCGGGCAGCCTCTTCATAGGCTTCTACACTCACATAATGCTGAAGGCGTTTTTGCAAATCATCAATTGACATACTTTCTTCGCTGCCACTGAGCATCTCTCCATGACCGTCAGCAACGGTGGCTTCGACGGCATTTAGGACATTCTCGTCAATCATGATGGGAGCGTGCATACGCAACGCTATGGCTATCGCATCGCTTGCGCGACTCGGCAAAGCAATGCACTCTTGCTCGCGCGACAGTATCAGGGTCGCGTTGTAAAGTATTTGATCCTCGGTGCTGAGTTCCACGCGCTCCAACTTGATGTCAAAGCCTATGAAAACGTGACGGAATAAATCGTGTGTGGCGGGGCGAGGCAATGTGATTTGTTCTAATGTGATTGCTATCGCTTGTGCTTCAGGCGAACCGATAACCATTGCTATACGGCGTTTGCTATGGGGCTCCTCAAGCACCATCATGTAAAAATCCGGCATATGCTTGGCGCTACCGATGCCTACCACTTTAAGTTCTACCATACTTTACCGATATTATTTTGTTGTCGTTTTCGTTTTTAACTTTGGCTGATTATTCCGCTCCCGTAACACAGATGCCTGCCCTTGTCGTAAATAACCGCAAACTGCCCGGGCGCAATGCCTTGAACGTCTTCGGCACTCTCTAACAGCCACTCGTCATCGGCTACACGGTTGAGTGTAGCGGGGGTGAACATCGGTGTGTGGCGGTTCTTGAATGTGACTTCGAGCGGTTCGTCGTCGTGTAGCCACGGTGCATCGCTTATCACGTGCATCTCTCGCAATATCAACCTTCGACCGTACTGGCGTGCCGTGCCGTATCCGTTGCTCACGTACACCGCGTTACTCGCTACATTTTTCTTGACCACGTACCACGGACCGCCACTCAATCCCAAGCCTTTGCGCTGACCTATTGTGTGAAACCAGTAACCCTTGTGTTCGCCTATCTTTCGACCGGTTTCGATCTCAATAATCGGACCTCGTTTCTCGCCCAATTCGCGCCTCAAAAAATCGGTGTAATCAATCTGTCCGAGGAAACAAATGCCCTGGCTGTCACGACGGGTGGCATTAGGCAGGTGAGCCTCGGCAGCAATGCGACGCACTTCGCTCTTGGGTAAATCGCCTATGGGGAACATTAAGTGCCTCAGTTGGGCACCCGTGATGCGAGCCAAAAAGTCGGTTTGGTCTTTGACGGGATCAACGGCAGTGGTCAAATATTTGACCCCATCAACAACCGTAGTGCCGGCATAGTGACCGGTCGCGGTCATGTCAAAATCCTTTCCCCATCGTTGCTCGAAGTAACCGAACTTGATCATGCGATTGCACATGATGTCGGGATTTGGTGTCAATCCGGCCTTGACTGTGCGTAAGGCATACTCCATCACGTGATCCCAATATTCGTTTTGTAGGTCAACGACTTCAAGGGGTAAGTCGTAGCGACGCGCTATCATCCGGCACATGTCAATGTCGTCATCGGCACTGCAATCACCACGACCGTCTTTCATGCCTATGCGTATGTAGAACAAGTGTAAGTCATTACCCTGTTCGTGCAACCGATGTACCACGACAGCACTGTCCACTCCGCCCGAAATCAATACTGCTATTTTCACTGTGTCGTTTATGTCAGGTGGGTTAGTGTTTGATCCCTCAGTTGAACGCTTTTAACAGGTCATCGGTGGGAATGTTCTTCTGTAATATCTTGTGAGACTCGTCAAGCAAGAAGCACACGGGCAGGTCGCGCAAGTCGTACAGTTGCGCCACAGTCTCACTCGCACCGTTAATCCATTGCGACGGGTATCCCTCGGCTGCGTGTCGCCATTCGCGGTCTCCCTTGCACACCTCGATGTTGACCACAACCAACTCGCCCGACTCAATCAGGCTGTTGGCAAGTGGCGATGTGCTCAGTCTCACCCGGTCTATGCTGCTGTCAACACTGCTGTCGGTGAAAATCAAGACGATTAACTTGCCTTTCACATCGTTCATTTGCTGCTTATGCCCCTCGGTATCCGTGAAGTCGAATGTGAATTCGCCACCCTCTTGAGTGCGGTTTATACGTTCGATTTGTTTCTTGTAATAGTCGCGTGTCGCTCGCGACAGACGAGAGTTCTCGACAATCATCTTTGCAAACTCCACATATACCTCGTCACTCCAAAATTCGGCATCTCTGCCATAAAGCGCGCGCTCGGCTACCGTCCCTATCTTTTCGACGTTGGCACTGTTACTCGATGCCTTGAACATGAAGTCGCGTATCGACGACATCACAACGGTACGATTAGCCATTGTAAAAAGGCTCACCCAATCGCGAAAAGCACGCTCGAAGTCGCTCTCACTCGTGATCGGACGGCTTATATCATATTTGTCCCAAAAACGAGCAACGACGTAGTTGCAACGACTGTCAAATGTAGAACACGTGTCGGGAGCAACAGGATATTCAAATGGGGTATTGGCAACGGCTGCACCCTCTTGAGCCGACATCGTAGCGTAGGTTGCAACAAAAACCAATATAAGGATAATCTGTTTTGTCATCTTCTTTTCTTTTTTTTGCAAAATTAGTAAAAGCCGAGAGAAATACAAAAATCGATTTTGTTTTCGATGCCCGGGCACCGCCTGATTTCTTGTCTCTCGTGAATTCATGTAAATCTGTACTTCGTGAAATTCGTGCAATTCGTTTTTACTTATTTATTGTAAATCGGCTTTATTCATTTCGACCGATGGGCGACCTATCTGCCTCTTTTCTCATCTCTCTCTCGACAGGTTACACTGTTTTACAGGATTTTACGAGAAATGATTTATTCAAGAGATTTACGAGTTCGCAATCTTATGCGTTTTTTTTACCTTAAAATGATACAACATACGCTTTTTTTTACTAATTTTACGGCAGTTTATTGTTTTACCCTTTTATTTAACTGACCGCTATGAAAATCGGTGTACCTAAAGAAATTAAAAACAATGAGAACCGCGTGGGTATGACCCCGGCAGGTGTGAGTGAACTTATTAAGCACGGACATCAAGTTGCAGTCCAGCACACTGCCGGTGAGGGTAGTGGCTTTGCCGATGATGACTACGTTAAGGTTGGCGCGACTATCCTGCCTGCAATCGAGGATGTGTATGCCTTTGCCGACATGATCATCAAGGTTAAGGAGCCCATCAAACCCGAGTATCCGCTCATTCGCCACGGACAGTTGGTGTTTACCTATTTCCACTTCGCGAGCGACGAGGAACTCACCCGTGCAATGCTCGACAGCGGAGCCGTGTGCCTCGCCTACGAGACGGTGCAAACCCCTGATCGTCGCTTGCCTTTGCTTATTCCTATGAGTGAGGTGGCAGGTCGTATGGCTGCTATCAACGGTGCTTATTACTTGCAGAAGACCAAGGGTGGTGCCGGCAAGTTAATAGGTGGTGTGCCGGGTGTGAAACCTGCCAAATTCCTCGTGTTGGGAGGTGGTATTGTCGGTGAGGCTGCTGCACGTTATGCTGCAGGTATGGGTGCCGATGTCACTATTACCGACGTGTCGCTGCCACGCTTGCGCCAACTCGATATAGAAACTCCTGCCAATGTACACACTCTCTACAGCAACGACCATAATATTCGTCAAGAGTTGCCCGATGTTGATGTCGTGATAGGCTCTGTGCTTATACCCGGTGCCAAAACACCGTTCCTCGTGACTCGCGATATGCTGTCTCTCATGAGACCCGGCACTGTCTTGGTAGATGTCGCAATAGATCAGGGTGGCTGTTTCGAAACGTCTCACCCGACCACGCACAGCGAACCGACCTATGAGGTCGACGGTATCTTACACTATGCTGTTGCCAATATACCGGGTGCTGTGCCCAACACGTCTACCATAGCACTGACCAACGCTACGCTGCGTTACGCTCTCGCACTTGCCGATAAGGGTTGGCAACAGGCATGTCGCGACGACGAAGCACTCTACAAGGGTCTCAACGTGGTTGAAGGCAAGGTTACATTCAAGGGGGTTGCCGACGCATGGAACTTGCCCTATGAACCTGTTAAACTGTAATGGTTTATAACGTGATATACGCTCAATGCAGTTAGTCCGGTGCAAGTGCGCCGGACAAGAAATAAACAAATTAACTACGAATTACACGAATCACACGAATTATAGAGGTTTACAGACAGTTCGACCGCTCCGAGGTCGCACTGTGAGATGAGCTCTCATGCCCCATGTGGTACCCACCTACGGCGAGCACCACATGGGGTTTAGCATAGTTGCGTCGTCTTCGACTGTCCGTAGGTTACGCTGCGCTCCACCTACGGTTGCCTATATTTCGCCCTCACGGGCGCAGTTACGACGATTTACGTTGAGATATAAACGAACTACTAATTTCACGAATTAAACGAATTAATCTATAGAGATCTAAAGAAATTACAGATTACCTATGGCTGTGATGGCCTCGGAGAGGTTAGGCGGGTCGGAGACCCGACTTTGTTGGTAACACCATGCGAGCACGTCGAAGATGTGCGACGCTTG